>JAUIHJ010000707.1 GCA_030432015.1 bacterium | reverse complement strand
GTGACATTGCGAATGCGATCGACCACGATACACGAGCCGGTGGTGCGGTTACGCTTGTAACGATCGAAGCAAAGCGGTTCGTTCAGTGAGACCGCGCAGCGTCCGATTTCATTGAGACTCAATGTGGGCGTGTCTTTTCGATGCAATGAATTCACGTCGACCTGATAACGCAACGTGCTAATCGTACCCGTTACGGTTTTCGTGGTCTGCTTGAAGATGTACGTCTTACCGGCGACCAGCGGCTCCTCGTCCATCCAAACGATCATTGCGTCGAACTTCTGATCCTGCTTGGGCATATTTCCCGGTCGGACGATCATGTCACCCCGACTGGCGTCGACTTCGTCTTCCAGCGTCAGCGTGACCGATTCCGGCGTAAACGCTTCGTCACGCTCGCCGTCGAATGTAACGATGGACTTGATGCGGCTCTTGGTGCGCGACGGCAGGACCATCACTTCGTCCCCCTTGCGTACGATCCCGGACGCGATCGTGCCGCAGAAGCCGCGGAAATCAAGATGTGGCCGGTTCACGTATTGAACCGGGAAGCGGAAGTCCTCCAGGTTGCGGTCCGAGCCAATGTAGACCGCGTCCAAGAAGTTCATCAAGGTTGTCCCGTTGTACCAGGGCATCTGCTGGCTGCTATCGACAATGTTGTCCCCCAGTAGCGCGGAGATGGGGATGAAGTGCAGGTCGGGAATGTTCAGGCGTTCGGCGAAGTCCTTGTAGTCCGCGCAGATCTGGTCGAATACTTCTTGCGAGTAGTCGACCAGGTCCATCTTATTGATCGCCACCATGACATGCTTAATGCCAAGCAACGAGACGATGAAACTGTGACGCTTGGTCTGTGTGACGACTCCGTGGCGGGCGTCGACCAGGATGATTGCCAGATCGCACGTGGAGGCGCCGGTCGCCATGTTGCGCGTGTATTGTTCGTGCCCTGGGGTATCGGCAATGATGAACTTGCGTTTGGCGGTCGAAAAATAGCGGTACGCGACATCGATTGTGATTCCCTGTTCGCGTTCCGCCTTGAGGCCGTCGGTAAACAGGGCCGGGTCAAAGTCGCCGCCGGTGGTGCCGACGGAGGCCGAGTCCTTCTCCAGTGTTTTGAGGGTGTCTTCGTAGATCAGTTTGGCATCAAAGAACAGCCGGCCAATCAACGTGCTCTTGCCATCATCCACGCTCCCGCAAGTCAGAAAACGGAGCAGCTCCTTTTGCTCGTGTTGCGCAAGGTAAGCATCGATGTCGGAGGCGATCAGTTCGGACTGGTGTGACATGGCGGTGGATGATTTCGAAGCGTGTGATGGGGGCGAGGCCTGCGGCACAACGTGGGTGACTTGGTGGCGCCCGGGCTACATGAGTTGTATGGCGCCTGACCAAACGAACGAAGTCAGAAGTAGCCGCGTTTCTTTTTCTCTTCCATGCCGGCCCCCCCTTCGTCCTGATCAATCAGGCGACCCTGGCGTTCGGAGGTCTTGCACAGCAACATTTCCTGGATGATCTCTGGCAACGTGGTGGCGCTGGAGTCGACGGCACCCGAGAGCGGATAGCAACCCAGTGTGCGAAAGCGAACTTGGCGCATTTCCGGTTTTTCGCCGGGCTCTAACACCAGACGTTCGTCGTCGACCATGATCATTGTTCCGCCGCGATGCACGATCGGTCGCGGTTTGGCGAAGTACAGTGGAACGATGGGGATGTTTTCCAGGTGAATGTACTGCCAGACATCCAGTTCGGTCCAGTTTGACAGGGGAAAGACCCGAATGCTCTCGCCCTTGTTGACGCGGGCGTTGTACAGGTTCCAAAGTTCCGGGCGTTGCGTCTTGGGGTCCCACCGATGGGACTTGTCACGAAAGGAGAAGACCCGTTCCTTGGCGCGCGACTTTTCCTCGTCACGGCGGGCACCGCCAAACGCGGCGTCAAAGCCGTACTTGTCCAGCGCCATCTTGAGACTGTCGGTCTTCATCAGCTCGGTGTGTTTTTCGCTGTCATCCAAAGGATGAATCCCGTGCTGCCGGCCTTCTTCGTTAATGTGCACCAGGACATCCAGCCCCAACTCTTTGCCGGCGTAATTTTCGCGGAACGCAATCATTTCGCGGAATTTCCATGTCGTATCCACGTGCATGAGTGGGAAGGGCGGTTTCGCCGGCGCGAACGCCTTTTCAGCCAGGCGGACCATCACGGACGAGTCCTTGCCGATCGAATACAGCATGACCGGGTTCTGGAACTCGGCCACCACCTCGCGAATGATGTGGATACTCTCGGCTTCGAGCTGTTTCAGGTGCGTCAGATGGTACGTAGACATGGCCTGCCGGGGTGTTGTTAAAGGCTGGGTGCCATTGCTGGAATCTACCGATTATTCTCTGATGGTAGCAAGTTGCGAAGGGGGGGAGCCGGGGAGCCACCGCGGATTCGGCCTGAAATCAGCCCTCTTTTGGCCAGATTTTGAGAATCACGCTCTGTGAATTGGTGCCCGGCATGTCGTACTTGGCCGCTTGCCGGAGTTGCAGATCCGTGAAGTAGCCCAGATGTCGGGCTTCGCCCCGCTCCGCGACCCATCGCGGTCCCTTGAAGGCGAGCAAGCGGTCAAACGCGTTCCAGTGCGGGCCGAGCCATTTCAGCATTTTGGCCAGGGAGCCGACCGCGCGGGCCGTCAAGACGTCAAACTGATGCTCTCCCAGCACGTCCTCCACGCGGTTTGGGTAGACCGGCACGTCCAACCGCAGTTCGCGGCACATGGCCTGGAGCGCGTCTGCCTTTTTGACCACAGACTCGCAAAGCGAGACGTTAACGTCCGGCCGCAATATCGCCAGGACCATGCCTGGAACACCGCCTCCGCTGCCGACATCTAAGACCCGCTCGCCCGGCTCAATCAATGGGGACAACTGCAAGCTGTCGATTAGGTCGCGGGCCACAAACTTTTCAAAATCCGTGTGCCGGGTCAGATTCAGCTTGGTGTTCCACTCCCACAACAGGTTGCAATAGTCGTGTAAATGCGCCACAACGGCGTCATCCAGGACAATCTGGTGCTTCGCCATCTCGGCGGTAAATTCAGGTGAAATCGGAGGTTCCATGGTTGGGGCTGCACGACAAGAAATCGACGATTGCTCAGCGATGGCGGTCAGGGTACCCTTCAGAGAATAGTCGATCGTCGGTCCTTTCCATAGGTCCTCTCATGACCTGGCAACTCAACCGCCGCCGCTGGCTACAGGGATCGGCGGCCATCATCGCTGCGCCGCCGGCCAGTGGGTTTTGGACCGAAACGCGTGGCGCGCCATCGAGCTCGCCCCACCAGAGGCTGCGGATTGCCGCCATCGGTGTAGGAAATCGCGGTGCATCGAACGTAGCCTCCGTTTCGGCTGAGGAGCTTGTGGGGCTCTGTGATGTCGACCAGGAATTGCTCGATCCCATGGCGCGACGCTTCCCGGCGGCTCGAACATTTCGCGACTTCCGCGAAGTCATCGAGCTGGACGACCTGGATGCCGTGGTGATCAGCACACCCGATCACACCCACTTCCTGGCAGCGATGCTGGCGATGCGGCGCGGCCTGCATGTGTATTGCGAGAAGCCGCTGGCCCACTCAGTTTGGGAAACGCGCCAGTTGGCGGCCGCGGCCAAACAACAGCGCGTTGTGACGCAGCTCGGCAATCACCACCACGCTAGCGAAGGCTATCGGCGTGTGGCGGAGATCATTCAGTCGGGAGCCGTCGGCGAGGTGCGGGAGGTGCATGCCTGGACGAACCGGCCGATCTGGCCGCAAGGGATTCCGCGGCCGACGGAGACGCAGCCGGTGCCCGCCTACTTGGATTGGAATCTCTGGCTGGGACCAGCACCCGAGCGGCCGTACCACGCGACCTACCATCCGCGCGGCTGGCGCGGGTGGCGAGATTTCGGTTGCGGGACTTTGGGCGACATGGGACCGCACTTGTTGGATCCGGTCATCTGGGCACTGGAATTGACCGCGCCGACGCACATCGACGCCAGCATCGAGCCCTGCCCGGCGGACACCTATCCCCAGTCCAGCAGCGTGCGTTTTTCCTTTCCCGCTCGCCAGCAACGGCCATCCGTCAAGCTCACCTGGTACGACGGGACGCGCCAGCCGCCGCGCGAAGTGACCGGCGTGGATCAACTGCCCAGTAATGGAGTGCTCTTCCTTGGCTCGCGCGCGAAATTGTTCGCGCCTGACTACGGCGGTGCACCGATCGTCATGCCCCGCAAGGAAGGTGACACCATTCCGCTCCCGCGGCCGTTCTTGCCCCCGTCACCGGGCCATCACGAGCAATGGTTGCACGCCTGCAAAGAAAACCTCGCCACCAGCTGTGACTTCGGTTACGGGGCGCGGTTGACCGAAACGTGCCTGCTGGGAAATAT
>JAUIHJ010000706.1 GCA_030432015.1 bacterium | reverse complement strand
CACCGTGAAGTCCTCGCAACCTGCGCCGGGACCGTTTCCCGCTGTGGGAGGGTCCACACATGCACACGAGTCGATCAACCCGGTAAGCCGGGAGATTTTACCGCCCGAAACCCAGTTTGGCGGTCCTTCCTTCGCTGCGGACGGCGAGCGCGCCCAAGATCACGTCGCCTATGGCAAGTTGCAACAGCAGCCCATCCAGTCGACAGAAGCTCCTGGCGTCGGAGTGATGGTGAACTTTGGCCCTGCTGACGATGCCTGGCGGCAATACGCGGGCGCCGGCGCGCGTCGGTCGTCTGCTGCAGAGCAACATGAACACCGTGCTGAATCGGGCGTGGCCGCAGGCGACGCGTTCCAAGCGCACGGCGGGGCGAATGTCATCTACTTTGCGGGTGGGGTCCTGATAGGACTGATCGCGTTGTGCAGTTCGCTGCTGGTGCTAGTGAAACTGATTGTGCCACGCGCCGCGCCAGGTCAGGCGTTTCCTGGCTGGGGACCGAATTGGGGACCGCAGCAAGTTGCCTATCCGAACTTTGCCCAGCAAGTGGTTCCACAACCGTACTCCCCACAACCGCCTGCACCGCAACCGCCGGCACCGCAACCCGCAGCGGGCGCGGGCTCGGCGGCGTCGTTCGTGCAACCGACGCGGACCAACAGAGCCGTGGAATTGACTCCCGGTGTGGCCCCCACGTTGCCGGTCAAAGAGAAACCATCGACCGGCATCCTCGAGGGGATCTTCGAGGATAATCTTCGAATGCAGGGTCAACTTGGTCGCGTCGCAAAAACCGTCTAAGCAAACTATTTTGTCGTAGCCCACTGAGCCGCCAGGGAATTCACTGCGGCAGAGGAGAAAACCATGAGTAGTGCGATCACCTTTATCGGCATGGACTTGGGAACCTTCCGGACCTCTGCCGTTTCTTCGAATGGACATCAGGAAGAGCTGGAGACCGTTGTCGGTTGGCCAAAGGATCATATTGCCGAATCGCTGTTGGGGAAGAAGGTCGTCTTCGGCAGCGAAGTGATCGACAATCGCATGTCGCTCGACTATGTCCGTCCGTTTGGGCACGGCGTTCTGAAGTTCAATTCGCATACCGAGCGGGGCATGGATGAAAATCTTGTGGAGAAGCACCGCAAGGCCGCCCGTTTGCTGGTCGAGCAGGTGGTGTCGTTAGTCGAGCCAAATCGGCAAGGGCCAATCTACGGCGTCGTGGGCATGCCCTCCCGTGCGACCCTTGTGAACAAAGAGATGGTCATCGAAGCGACCCGCGGGGCGTTCGACGCGGTGATGCTGGTGCCGGAACCCTTCGCGGTGGCGTATTCGGCGAACCGCCTGACTGAAACGTTGGTTGTCGACATCGGTGCTGGCACGATCGATCTCTGTCCGATGTTCGGCACGTTCCCGAACGACGATGATCAGCTGACGATCCCCTTTGGCGGCGATCAGGTTGACGAAGAGCTTTACAATTGCATTGTCGAGGCTTGGCCGGATGCGCGGATCTCCAAGAAAATGGTTCGCGAAATCAAGGAAAAACATGGTTTCGTCGGACCATCGGAAGACCGCGTCATCGTCTCCTTACCGGTCAAAGGGAAGCCGACGGAGATCGATATAACCGAGCCACTGAAGCATGCCTGCGGCAAGCTGTTGCCACCGATTATCGAGTGCGTGGTGGAATTGGTCGCCCGATTCGAGCCGGAATTTCAGGATTGCCTGCTGAACAATATCCTCCTGGGTGGTGGGGGCAGCCAGCTCAAGGGCTTGCCCGACCAACTGGAGATTGCCCTGCAGGCTTACGGCGGAGGAAACGTTCGTCGAACGCACGATAGCGTGTTCGCCGGTGCAACCGGGGCGCTCAAGCTGGCCATGGGGATGCCCCTGGAGTACTGGAGCAAACTGGATCAATCCAAGGCCCTCGGAAAACTTCAGCCCGCTGCTGATCAATGATCCTTGGAGAGTCCGGCAAAGTAGTTATAGGCGGCGACGTCGAGGGCCATTTCCGTAACTTCCATTGGGAGTTCATGAAACTCATTGAGATTCTTGACTTGCGCCAGCAAATCGCGGGAATGGCAGTAGCGGAGTGAGCGTTTTTGCCGTCGGTAGTGCTTTTCCAGCAGGAAGTCGACGATGCGATCTTCCACGTCAAACCCCATGGATCGTGCCAGGTTGAGGAAGAGCTCGCGAAACTCATCTTCGTTCGGATCAAACACCTCGATCTTGTAAGGGATACGCCGGAGAAAAGCTTCGTCGACGATGTCGCGTGGATCGAGGTTGGTGGAAAAGACGAGCAGTTGTGCGAAAGGGACTTCCAAGTGTCGGCCCGATCGCAGGGTCAGATAGTCGTGCCCTTTTTCCAACGGCACGATCCAACGGTTCAGGAGTTCTGTCGTACTGATCCGCTGCCGGCCGAAGTCATCGATGACCAGTGCCCCGCCGTTACTTTTGAGTTGGAGCGGCGCTTCGTTGACGCCCGTGGCTGGATTTAGATTGCACTCCAGCATGTCCAGCGTCAGTTCACCGCCGGTCACGATGGTGGGACGACGAATGCGGACCCACCGATGATCGACCTTCAGCGAGCCCAGCAGCTTGTCGTGTGTCGCCTGATCCTCCAACGGCGCTTCTTCGTGCATCGAGGGATCGTACAGGCGAATGATCTCGTCGGTGACGGTGATGCAGCGGGGAATCCAGATGTACTCGCTCACGGCTCGAATTAGCCGTTCAGCAATACACGTCTTGCCGTTGCCAGGTGCTCCGTACAGAAAAAGCGACTTGCCCGCGTTGACGGCTTGACCGATCTGACTGATCACGGCTTGCGGCATCTGCAGGTCGGCAAACGCGCGTCTGAGATCGGCCAGTCGCGGTGTCGCGTGTTCGATCGCCTGCTTCTTGATCGATTCGATGTATGTTGACATGCGAACTGGGGCGGCACCGCAGTAGGTGCAGACTTCCGAGCGTCGTCGTGCTCGGTCCATCCCGAGTTCCGTGAGCTCGTATTCGTAGTCGTTCATTGGCGCGCCATCGCGATAGGCGACCAGCAATTGGCTCTTCAGCGCCAAGAGTTCGTCGTTGACAATTCGAAATGGCAGGCGAATGTGTTTGGCCACGACACGTCCGGTCGCAACGCCACAATTGAGCAGCAACTTCAGGATCAAGGACTCGACCTCAGCTCGCGATAGTCCGGTTTGGCTGAGCGATTGTGGTTCCTCGGGGAAGAAGCCGTGGCGGTCTGCGGTGCGCCGGTCGGTGGTCGCAGCCAAGGTCCCCTGACCAGCGGCCGCCTCGTTCAATGCGGTCTGTCCTGTGGGCGAGGTCCAGT
Source organism: bacterium (assembly GCA_030432015.1). Lineage (GTDB taxonomy): Bacteria > Planctomycetota > Planctomycetia > Pirellulales > Pirellulaceae > ARS98. The sequence goes on along the minus strand of JAUIHJ010000706.1, from coordinate 1,066 downwards.
CGGCAAAATTGGTGGCACCCATGTCAGTCCTGTGGCGAAAGTTCGGAGGTAAAATGTGTCACAGAAAGTGTAGGTCGCAACCGAACCCTGTGACGTGACCCTTAGAGAAATTGTCCGAATTCTCGCCGCACGCCAGTCCCGCCGGACAGCTGGCGGGGCCGCTTCGCCGTTCGAGAATGATGGCCCCGGATTCCGCGCGCCGAGTACCATGTGCGACAGGATGCCGGTCGTTCTGCCCCCTAATCGTTACGATCGATCTGTTCCGACCGCCGCAAGGGCTGCACGGTATAGTATCATTGCTATGCAGGTTTTCTGATTGCGTGATGGCGGTTAGTCTGGCGTTAGGCGAACACCGCTGCCTGATCAGTAAGCGATCCTTTTCTCGACGACTCGACTCTTCTCTTGACGTTCTCTACTGCGGAATCACGTGCTCATGATCCATGTTCGTGGACTGACGAAGACGTACAGCGACATGAAGCACGGCGAATTCATCGCGTTGGACGGAATCTCCTTTGATGCGCAACCCGGGATGATCTACGGCTTGTTGGGCCCCAACGGTGCTGGCAAGACGACCGCGCTGCGGATCCTGAGCACGATGTTGCAGCCGACCGCTGGAACCGCCACGATCAACGGCTACGACGTGGTGCTCCAGCCTTCGCTGGTGCGTCGCCAGATTGGCTTCGTTTCGACGAATACCGCCGTCTACGACCGTATGACCGCTTGGGAAATGGTCGAGTATTTTGGCCGCCTGCACGGGATTCATGCCGAATTGCTTCGCGAGCGCATGGACGACATTTTCACGCGGTTGCAGATGAACGACATTCGCGACATTCTCGGCAGCAAAATGTCGACGGGCATGAAGCAGAAGGTGTCGATTGCCCGCGCCATCGTGCATGACCCGCCGGTGCTGGTCTTTGATGAAGCCACGGCGGGGCTCGATGTCCTGGTGGCTCGAGCGTTGCTCACGACGGTTGCCGAACTCCGCGACCACGGCAAGTGCATCGTGTTCTCGACCCACATTATGCGTGAAGTCGAACGCCTTTGTGACCGGATTGCGATTCTCTAT
>JAUIHJ010000705.1 GCA_030432015.1 bacterium | reverse complement strand
GGACCCTGGGGCTTCGTTACAGCTTGGATTTAGGTTTGTTGCGCCAGTGGCAACCCGTCGCGTAGGAAGTTTTCAAGTTTTAAAGTCGCGTTTTCTAAATGACCGTGCGCGATTCTGCAGCGCACACCCCGTCAGCGGGACAGGCACCTTTGTCGCCGACAGGCGGTTTTTCCGGAGTTGAAGCTAATGGGCGGCGAAGTACGAGCCGGTCCCGGATTGTCGCCGAATTGCACTCGATCATTTAGGTAACCCGTTCCCCTCACCAACGAGAGTTCTTCGCGTTAACACAGCGCAAGGGCACGACACCACGCAGCGGCCGCGTGGTCACACTGCCCATCCACCGAATTCCAACGGCCCGTCTGTTGTAGACCACCGGCGCAAGACAAATCAATGCCGATCGATCTGTTTTTCAGAAAATTCGACCCGCGGTGGGGCCGGCCGAAGCGGCGCTGCGGGCTGCACCAGCCGACTTAGACGGTGACGAGCGTTGCATCAGACGGTGACGAGCGTCCGGCGCGTGACGGACTCGGTTTGCAGGTGACAGAGGTGGATCGCGTCCCTGGCCAGTTCGCCGGACAGGAGGGGCGACGGCGAATTCGTCTCCAGCGACCGAACGACCTCTTCGATTTCGGCCTCGAACCCTCGAATCGGATCGCCGTCTCCCAAGTCTGGACGGAGCACCATCGCCGCCGGTTCGGAGGCATCACCGACCAGCACCTTCAGGGGCATCAATTCGGCGGCGTCTTTGAAGGCGGCGAATTCGAACTGGAGCGTTGCCCGTTCGAAATGCAGCTCGTACGCGTGGGTAAAATCGCGTCCCTGCTGGTTGATAACGCCGCTGGTCGCGGTGACGGCCAATTGCGGATCACGGAAGCCAAACAGCGTCGAGCAATGTTCGACCACGTCGCCGCGCAACCGCCCTTGACTAAACAGGGTCGTCGGCATCCCGAACATCAGGCGGATGAAGTGCGCGTCGTGCACGTGCAGGTCGACCAATGGCCCGCCCACACGTTTGGCGTCAAAGAAATCATCCAACCAGAGCGGATCGGCAATGACGCGCTTAAAACTGCCCCCGACCAGGCGGCCATACTCCCCGCTGTCAGCGACCTTTCTGGCGAAGGCGTATTCGGGAAAGAAGGGCAGGACGTGTCCGACCAGCAACTGCTTGCCGGCACGCGCAGCCGCTGCCACCATCCGGTCACAATCCGCCGTCGTCAACGCCATCGGCTTTTCGCAGAAAACATGCTTGCCCGCTTCAAGAGCACGAATCGAAAAATCCGCGTGCAAGTGCGGCGGCAAACAGTTGTCAATCAAATCAATGTCGGGGTCATCAATCAAGGCATTGAGATCCGAGTACGTCTTGATTCCACTCAAATCAACCTGCCGGCCGGGCGGGCCAAAGTTGCCTTGAATGTCGCTCCAGTCGCCAGCCAATTTTTTCGGACTCCGCGAAGCGATGGCGGTTATCCGTGCTGAATCGACCTTCTCGTAGGCCAGGTAGTGAATCCATCCCATGAACCCGATCCCTGCGACGCCGACATTGATCATCCTGCGGTTTCCTCGTGTGATAAGGTCTTGTTGTTGGTAGCGGGGCCGGCGAGCGGAATCTCAGACGAGCCGCTCAAAGCGCTCAAACGCTTCGTCCCAAGGCGCCGGCTCGCCCGGGGTGTATTCGTCAACCGTAAAGCTTTCTCGTACCACTTCACGCGCCTCGGCAACCGAACTGACTTCGTTATCGGCCAAGACCTGAACCATCAAGTTGCCGATCGCCGTCGCCTCGACCGGGCCTGCCAACACGGTCCGTTGGCAAGCATCGGCGGTCATCTGGCAGAGCAGTTGATTTTGCGTTCCACCACCGACCACATGAACCGTGTCCATCGTTGAACCGACCAGTTGTTCCGTCCAGCCCAACACCATCCGATAGCGCATCGCCAAACTCTCCAAGGCGCAACGGGCGACCGCGCCGTCGCTCTCGGGTACCGCTTCACCGGTCTCGGCGCATGCTTCCCGCAAGGCCGTGGGCATATCACGAGGTACCACAAATTCAGCCCGGTCGGGTGCCACCAGGCTGGCCAAGGGCGTGGCCGCACCGGCCAGTTGCACAATCTCCTCCCACGACCGCGAAACGCCTTGCAACTCCCAGGACCGCTGACATTCCTGCAACAGCCACAGCCCGGCAATGTTCTTCAGCAACCGCGTGGTGCCGCCGATGCCGCCTTCGTTGGTAAAATTCAGTTCGCGACAGCGATCGTTGATCACCGGAGTCGAGGTCTCCGCTCCCATCAGTGACCACGTGCCACTGCTGATGTAACACCAATCGGGTTTAGCGCTGGTCTCGCCGGCATAGGGGACCGCCATCACAGCACTGGCCGTGTCGTGTGTCCCAGGTAAAACCACCCGCACGTCCCGCAGCCCGGTGGCCTCTGCCACGGCAGCGCGGAGTGCACCCAGATCCGTGCCGGGATGGACAATTTCGCCCAGCATTCGAGTTGGAATCTCAAAACGATGCAAGAGGTCCGTCGACCACGTGTGCGTGGTGGCATTGCAGAACTGCGTAGTGGAAGCGTTGGTAAATTCATTCGCCTTGTTGCCAGTCAGCAGCCAATGAAATAGATCCGGCATCATCAAGAAGGATTCGGCCAGATCCAGCAGCGCCGGGTTCTCTTCCTTCATCGCGAGCAACTGATAAAGGGTGTTCAACTCCATGAACTGCAGCCCGGTCTCCTCGAATATCTCCTCGCGACTGACAAGCTCGAGAGCACGACCTAACTGGCCCTGCGTGCGCGGATCGCGGTAATGCCGCGGGTTCCCCAACAACTCGTCTCCGGGACCCAACAAACCGTAGTCCACGCCCCACGTATCGACCCCCACACTGGCGACACGACCGGGATAGGCGACCGCCGCCTGACGCAAGCCATCCTGCAAGTGGTTCCACAGCCCTAACGCGTCCCAGTACAGCCGATCGTTGGCCGGAACCCCACCGTTGGTGAACCGGTGCACTTCCTCCAATGTAATTCGCTGGCCGTCAAATAATCCGGCGACAACCCGTCCGCTGGAAGCCCCCATGTCAACCGCCAGGTAGACCTTTTCCGTGCGAGCCATACCTAAATTCTCAGATTCAATTTTGGACATTCATGACACGACAATGGCGAAACATGGGTGCGACGATGGCCACCCTCGAAACACCCGCCAACCGGGCAATGTGACCTGCCAGCCAAGAACCGTCAACCCACTGCCCGAAGATCCAGGGCAATCCTTGCAAACTGAAGAATCGCCCCCGGCGGAGCCGATAATAGGCCAATCGGCCTAGATACTTGACTTTGATGATGAACATTAATATCATTCGAGGTGTCAGCAGATAGGCGATATGATCGAGCCAGGACACACCTGGTTGTCCTTCTGGTCAGCCCAACGGCCACTTCCCGCCGTTCGGCCGGAAATCCAATGAGGTTAAATGCTGACGATGACCGTGATACAAACCCGCCTACCGACCACTCGGCCCCACCCGCGCCGCGAACCTCGTAGATCCCCCATGGACGCTCTGGACCCGACTCCCGAATTATTGGCAGAACTTCAGAGCAGCAGCGAGGCCTTGGAGTCGGCGACTCCAGAAGAGATCCTTCGCTGGGCGGTGGATCGTTTTGCTCCGCGTTTTACGATGGCCACGGCCTTCGGCCCGGAGGGCATGGTCCTGATTCATATGCTCGCCGGCGTAGCACCGGAGACGCCGATCTTCAATCTAGAAACAGGCTACCAGTTCGCCGAGACGTTGGAACTGCGGGAAGAAGTCCTGCGGCGATACGGCCTGGAAGTCGAGTTCAAGCATCCCGAATTGACTGTCGAGCAATACGAAGCGAAACACGGTGGGCCGTTGTACGAGACCAATCCAAACCAGTGCTGCTTTGATCGGAAGATCAAATTGCTGAACGCGGCCACGGTGGGGATGCACGCCTGGACCAGTGCGATTCGCCGCGACCAAAGTGCGGACCGCGCACGGGCGCCAATTGTGGGCTGGGACAAGAAGTTCAAATTGGTCAAAATCAGCCCTTTGGCCAATTGGACCAAGAAGGAGGTCTGGAAGATGATCACGGACCATGACATCCCTTATAATCCGCTCCACGACAAGGGCTACACGAGCATCGGATGCTGGCCTTGCACGCGGGCAGTGATGTTTGGTGAAGACGAGCGTGCTGGTCGGTGGAGCGGAACGGCCAAGACGGAATGCGGTCTACACGCGTTAGACGACGAATAACGACGCACCCCCGGCCAGCGTCGACGCGTTGGATTCGATATCCGCGTTGCCATCACGACTCCGAGCGAATTCATGCATGTTTCCGCGAAAACCGAGTACGCTTGCATCGCGGTTCTAGAATTGGCGA
>JAUIHJ010000704.1 GCA_030432015.1 bacterium | reverse complement strand
GCCATGCCGGGTGGATATCTGGAAATCAATGCCGAAGATGCTGCGGACTATGATCTGCGCAATGGCGACAAGGTGAAGATTGAATCACGGCGAGGTTCGTTGGTCATTCCGGTGTGGATCAATGGCCGCGGCCAGTCGCCACGCGGTACCGTGTTTATTCCGTTCTTTGACGAGACTTTGTTGGTCAATGACTTGACGCTCGACGCCATCGACCCCTTTTCAAAACAGCCCGACTACAAGAAGTCCGCCGTGCGAATCAAGAAGGTGTCGTGATGAGTGCTGGCAAGTCGCCCAACGCCGCTCCGATCTGCGCTGTCGTGGTGATCTCAATCGCGGTCGTCGGCTATTTTACAGGGCTCCAGTTGCCCATGCAGGCGCCCCACGAGTCATTGCGGCTACGCGTTGACGACGCGCAGTTGCCGCACAATGAGAGCCGGGATGACAGTGTCATCCCGGCGACGCGCTATGCTGACATGGCGGCGGTGACACGTCGTCACCGACGTCCAACGCAACTCGCCAGCCTGAAGTCAACGACGAACCCGCTTGGCGAGATCCGCATCGGACCCGAAGACAAACGCGCTGCCCTGCGGCGACGTGAGCAGAATCGAGCCTTCAATGGCGCACCTCCGACGATTCCTCACCCCACCGATCAACATTCGGATGCATCGTGTGTTGCTTGCCACGGCGACGGAATCCTGACCAAAACGTTGCGTATCCCCCGCATGTCCCACGACTTGCTCGCGAACTGCACGCAGTGCCATGTCGAGAGCAATCCAGAACATATGACGGCGATGCTCTTCCGTGAGAACGAATTCGTAGGTCTGGCAGCTCCAACCTCCGGCCCCCGCGCGTTCCAGCATGCACCGCCACAAATCCCACACTCCACGTGGATGCGGTCAGAATGCCTGAGTTGCCATGGTGATGCGGGTCTCCACGGCATGCGGACGACGCACCCGTGGAGAAGCAACTGCCAGCAATGCCATGCACCGTCCGCGGCAATGGACCAAACGCTGCTTGCCCAAGATCCTCACTTTCTGCCCAGCCCCAAGATCAAAGACTAGAGCATTCATGTCAGACGGCGACAAAATTTCTCGGCGAGACTGGTTTCGACTCCGACCGCGGCGCCTGGATACTGAAATCACTCAGGTCAATGCACAGGTCGATGCCGATCGTTTCATGGGGGAAACGGGGAATGGTCTGCAACCGATGGCCCACCCGGAGAACCATGATGGCATGGACCTGTCTGAACTACCGCCGATGCGTGAAGCGCTGCTGACAGTCGAGCAAGTTCGTCAGCTATTCGCCGACATCGCGGCACTTGGCTCGGACATCCTGTTGATGCAGAGATCCGTTCATGCGCGGCGTGCATCTGCTGCGACCGCGAGCACGTCCGAGCAACTGCGCACCGCCCGCCAAGCCCTCTTGGACGGAACCATTCCTCGCGTGCAAATTCGCTATCGGTGGCAGAACGATAACTGGATTGACACCTTGGAACGCCGCGACGATGGTGTGCGACTCGTCCGAATTGCGCATGCTTCAAATGGAAAAAGGCCTCCGACTTCGCGCTGACGAACCGTTTAGCCGGCGTCGGAAAATGATTCCCCATCGATTGACGACGCCTTGCCGGATGGCATCACGCTGGTCGACAAACGTCCAGGTTTTTTGCCTGCTTGCCGAATCGGCGTTCTGTCGTAAAGCATTGTTGCAAAATCGGTTGCGGCCTTTCTTGTGGGCACCTAAAATAAAGGCGTCGCTTCACGCATCTACCTATAATGCGTCTCCGCCGCAACGCGTCCTGCCCTCCCCACGGACAAACCGACATTTTGCCCGTCAATCTTGCTGAGAGAACGATCATGTTCAACCGTAGAAAAATGCTTCAAGGCATGGCTGCCGGCGCCGGTGCCGCGTTCAGCCCCTCGCTGTTGCCCGGACGCCTCTTGGCATCGCCCACCAGTCACGTGACGCCCAAACGCATCGTGTTCTTCATGCAGAATCAAGGCTTCGATCCGAAGACTTGCATTCCCGACGGGATGACCAGCAGTGGCTCGCTGGCGAGCGCCAAACTTCCCGAGCCGATCCGTGCGCTCGAGCCTTACAAGGAACGGTTGCACATCATCAATGGTCTGCATGGCATGCACACCAGCCCCTCGCACAGCGCCTTCTTTGGTGCGCTCGGCGGCTATCGCGGTGGCGACGGGGTGCCCCCGAGTGCAGCGACAATCGACTACGAACTGAGCAAGGTCCTGCCGCAAACGTTGCTGCCGCATCTCTGTATCGGCATGGACTCCATGGAGAACATGACGGCCAAGCCCACGATTGCAACGCTTTCGGCCAGCGGCGCCGGTCAACCGATCTTCATGCATTCTAATCCGAATCATCTTTATCAAATGCTCTACGGCGGCATCTCCAAGGGTGACATTCGACTCCAACACGAAGCACGGTCGAACGTGTTGAATCAGATCGAAAAGCTGGCTGCCGCGAACGGCCGATCGCTTCCCACCGCGGACCAGCAGCGATACGGTCAGTACGTCCAGGGTTTCAAGGATGTCAACGGACTGCGCGACCGACTTGGCACCGTTGCCGATCACCTGCGAACGTTCGCGCCCCCGGTGGACGAGCGTTACTCCAACCCGCAGTTTGAAACGGATTGGCACGATGTTCTTCTGGACCTCGGCATTTCAGCGCTCTCTTCGGGAATCACCAACACGCTGACCATTGGCTCGGGGCGCGGCGAGATCTTCGGCGCTTGGAAGGGGCTGGGTGTCGAACAGCAAGGGCACAACCTGGGGCACATGACTCAGGCCGACAACCCGATCTGGATCAAGATCCGTCAGTACAACAGCCGCATGCTGGTGCGGATCATGGAAAAGCTGGAAAGTGTGCCCGAAGGCAGCGGAACGATGATGGACCATACGCTGATCGTCTACACCAGCAATAACGCCGACAAGCAGCACACCAACGGCGCAAACTGGCCCGTCATGCTGCTCGGCAACTTCGACGGCACATTCAAGACCGGCTGTTTTACCCAGTTGGACGGCAAGCGCCCAATCAATGCGCTCTATACAACACTCCTGCGCGCCGCCGGGCAACGCTGCGATCGCTTCAACATGAACGAGCAACTGGCCGGCAAGTTCGACGATGGTGTCGGCCCCCTCAAGGAAGTGCTCGCATGATTCAGGGCAGATTTGTTTGGGTCATGCTGCTCGCGTGGAACTTGCTCTCAGTGGCAAGTGGCGAGACGTACACACCAGGACAGCAAGTCGACAAAGACTTTGACAGCTTCGCGCGGTCATTTCTTGAGAACCATTGCGTGGATTGTCATGGCGAGACGGAACCTGAAGGCGGTCTCTCGCTCCAGGATCTGGGGCCTGTGGATGAAGTCAACTCCAGCACTTGGAGAAGTGTGTGGGCACAGGTCACCCTACAGGAAATGCCGCCTGAGGAGATGACGCAGCCGGATGTAGTGCAGCGCCTGCAGTTTTCAGACGGGATCGTTGCCGAGCTGACGCGAGTCATGCGCGATAAGGGCGGATTTTTCGACCATCTTGATCCGAATAAGGGCAACTTTGTCAATCACGAGCTGTTGTTTGGTCCGCTACCTGACGGCATTCAGCTCGAACCGACAGCCTCTCCGGCGCGGATTTGGCGAGTAACGCCCCAGGAGCACATTACGCGACTGAACGAATTGATCAATCAGGAGCCCGAATTCGATCCAGCGAAGCCGGGCCTGCGCACGCAGGGCGATGTCGTGCCTACCAATCACGGCGGTGAACTCAAACTTTACTTCGGAACGGATCGCATCATCCAGTGGCAAGGGGGGACGGTCGCCTATGCGACATCGGTCAAGAGCGTGCCCGCAGTCTTGTCGTCAGCTCGCGATCATGGGCTGGAAAACTATCCGGATTTTTATACGGTCAACAGCGCCGAAGCGACACAAATCATGGGTGTCGCCAACGATATCATCCGCTACATGGCGGTGGGTCCGCTGAGCATTGCTCAGCCGTATCAGATTACGGACGACCCCAATTCGATCAAGGATAAAATGAAGGGCGACCTTCGCGGCCTGCCGACCAGCATCGTTTACAGCACCAAGGTGGCGCGTCCGCTGACACCCGTCTATGACCTGATGAAGGACGAAGGGGTTACCGACCAGCGTTTGCGAGCTGCCGTCGCCTATCTATTCGAAGCGCTGACATTCCGTCCCCCGAGCCAAACGGAAGCAGACCAATACCTGGCGATCGTCAACCAATCAATTGAAAAACTCGGCAAACAGGATGGGGTTGTCCTCGGCCTGTCAGCGATCTTTCTCGATCGCGACGCTCTCTTCCGACCAGAGCTCGCCGAGGACGGCAAAGCAGATCGTCATGGTCGTGTCATGCTTCAGGACTGGGAA
>JAUIHJ010000013.1 GCA_030432015.1 bacterium | reverse complement strand
AGCCGCCGATGGCGAAGTTGCCCGCATCCTCCTGCCGGTGGCACGTCCGAGGACAGGCTGGGCAACCTCCAGGGTTGGGGGCCCTGGTTGCTCGCCAGAGGCGTCGCGCGATGACCCCGACGCGATCCTACATGGCCGTTCGCTGGCGCGTCTTGAGCATCACCAAATCCGCACGCCAATGATGGGCAGGTGGCGTGATGCGAAAAACTATTGCCCGGTTGCCTTGAGGTCGACCTGATGCGGGCTGGCCAAGTAGGCGACAAGATCGCGGACCTGTTGGGGAGACAACTTTTCCAGCATCCCCTCCGGCATCATCGACACGGGTGACGTGGTGCGACTTTCGATTTCAGCGGCCGGAACGACCAGTTTGTCGTTGACGGTCTGAAGGGTCACGGCCCGCGCAGTTTCGGCGACAACCTGGCCGGTAATCAGGCGGCCGTTGGTGGTAACCACCACCTGCATCCGATAATCCTTGGAGACGGTGGCGCTCGGGTCGAGCAGATTTTCGAGCAGATAGGTTAGATTCATCCGCTGCGATCCCGTGATGTCGGGTCCCACCTGTTGCCCGGCGTCGAACAGCCGGTGGCAACTCGCACAAGTCTTCTCAAACACAGCTCGACCTGCCGACAGATCCGCCGCCGCGAGCACTTCCGGCGTAAGTTGCCGCTGGTACTTGGCAATTAGCCGGGCTTTGTCTGCCGGGGTGGCGCGAACTTCGCCCCAAACCTGCTTGACTTTGTCTACGATTTTGGCATCGCCTAACCGTTGGAGTTGCCGCACCGTGTAGGCGGTCAGGTCGGTGCGAGCAATGCGTTCCGCTTCGACTTCACGCAATAGCGAAGCGGCCCAGGCGGGGCGCGAGGCGAGCGTGTTGATCGCATCCTGTCGCGCGGCTGCGTCATACGCGGTGTAATGCTCAAGGATGGCGGCAACCGTTTGAGGGTGGTCAAACCCGGCAAGTCCACGGAGGGCTGCGCTGCGAACCAGGGGATCGGCGACAAGTTTCACCAGTATCTTCGGCAGGCCGTCATCCTGCTTGGCCACCAGCGCGTTGATTGCCCGGTTGCGATCTTCGGCGGATACCATTCGGTCGACCGCCTGGGCACGTAGGGCGCTGAGTGCCATCGGGTCGTCAAACACTAACGCCAGCCGCACGGCGTGGTCGCGCACCGCCGGGTCTGAACTCTGTTGCAGTTTGGCGTATGCCCGGGGCCAGCCCATTGGTAGCGGGACCGTCCGCTGACCTTCCAGCCCCTGTTCCATACCGGCCAGTAATTCGCGGCGCACGATGTCATCGTGGCTGTGGTCGAGGACCCGCACCCACGCGGCCAGACCGGCCGCCGGGTCGGAGCTTGACGCAATCCGCCGTGCGAGATGCCGTTGCACGAGAGGGATCCTGGCGGTCGCGGCCAATTCGACGAATCGCTCGAGATCCTCGTCGACCAACGGCTCGATCGCATACCAGACCATCAACGGCAAGTTCTGATCGTCCGCGTCTTCGCCGTGGGCGACAAGTGCTGCGGCGATCTCCCAGCGTTGATCCAATGGCAAGCGTTGCAAGGCGCTGGACAGTTTCAGCCGGACCAAGGGCGAAGCGTCGGCGGTCGCTAACTCCAAGAATCGATGCAGGGCTGCGACGGGCGGCCTTCGATCCTCGCACAGCAATTGCACGGCCCAGCCCCGCAGGTATTCACTGTCATGGTCGAGCAATCCGATGAGTTGCCCGTCATCCAGGCCTCCTGTGACGTGCAGGGCCCAGAGGGCGCGCAACGCGCGCGGTACGGACGCCTGATCGGCAAGCATTGTCTGCAGTTCGCGACGCACGTCCGACATGTCGTCTCCGGCGGCCCAACATTCCTGGAGTCGCCGGCGTGCGTGACGGACGTGCCAGTCATTGCGATGCCATTGTGCCTCGACCAGTTGCCGGTCGGTCGCGCTGGCCAGATCGACGTTGGCCCGGGGTGGTTGACCGTAGGCGATACGAAAGATCCGCCCGGTGTGGCGGCGAGTGTTCTTAACGCTGTGGCATTCGCCCGTATCGGACCAGTCGATCAGGAAGACGCTCCCGTCCGGCCCGTACTGCACGGTGACGCCCATGAACCAGGGGTCTGGCGAGCGCATCAGGTCCTCGCCGTGCGATGCCGCATAGCCCGATCCCTCGCGGCGGAGAATATCATTATTCAGTCGCCGTCCGTGGATGTTGTGCATGAAGACGGTGTTGCGATAGCGGTCCGGCCAGTTGTCTCCGAGATACACCATCGTGCCGCAATGGGCATGGCCGCCCCCCAGTGCCGCTTCTTCCGGAGTTCCCAGCCCGTCTCGCACGTCGGTCGTGCCCAAGTAGTGCAGATGGTCTGCAATGGACGGAATCCGCGCATACGCGTGTTCGCTGGACTTGCGGTTGCGCCAGGGTTCGTAATGCGCCCCCTGAATCACGTGAAACAGGTGCGGATTGACACAGTTGCAGATAAAGGCCTCTCCGAAGTCGTCGAAGTCAATCCCCCAGGGATTGGTTGTGCCGTCGGCAAACGGTTCCCACACGTGGCGCACGGGGTGATAGCGATAGACCCCGCCATCGAACCGCACCCGTTGGTCAGCCGGGGTGCCCGGCTTTCCTAGCAATGACCAGTTGGTCCGGCCGTGGGTGCCGTACAACCAGCCGTCGGGCCCCCAGGCAAATCCGTTGGCCAGGTTATGCGCATTGGCGTGGTTGCCGAACCCGTCCAGCAAGATTAGCGGCTCGCCATCGGGGATGTCATCTCCGTCGCGATCGGGAATGAAGTAGAGGTTGGGGGGCGACATGACCCAGGCACCGCCGAAGCCTACTTCGATTCCCGTGACATAGTTGAGCTTGTCGTAGAATACGGTTCGCTTGTCGAACCGGCCATCGTTGTCGAGGTCTTCAAAGATCAAGATCCGGTCGCCGGATCCTGTGCCGTGGTGGGGATAGTTGTACGCTTCCGCGACCCAGAGGCGTCCTCGATCATCCATGCAGAAGCCGATCGGTTGTTTGACGTCGGGTTCACCTGCAAACAGGGAGACGTGAAAGCCATTGGGCACCACCATGGCCTGTGCGGCCTCGCCCGGCGGAAGTGGCTGATCGGGTTCGACGGCCGAACCAGCGGTGGTCAGTGACAGGGCCACCAAGACGACCCGAGCCCATGCTGAATTGTTCACCTGCGGTTTCCTCTCTCGCATTTCCAAATGCGACGTGGCCTTACTCTTCCGTCGACGCGCTGATCAAGGCCGAGAGGTCCCCTTCACGAATATCAAAGAGTTCCTCCAGCCGGGTCGTCTCCAGGATCACGCGAACTTCGTCGGTGACGTTGAAGAGTCGAATCTCAATGCCGCGGTGTTGAAGCCCGACAAGAACGCCCAGCATGTCACTGGGGAGGCCGGTGATCTCCGCAAGATCGAAAATCAGGACCTTCGTATGGTGTTCATCAACGATCTGATCGAGGTGTGCACCAGCCTCGCCAATGAATGATTGACGTCCCAGAAAGCCCTTGTCTTCAAAGGTCACAATCGACAACTCGCCCTTGGTGAAGACTTTGAGTCCTCGCAATTCCATGGTCTTGCCTCCTGGTGGACTTAAAAACGAAGTTTCAATACATACTCGGTCCACGTCTCTTGAAACGCTTCCATCTCCTCTTCCTCTTCAGCATCCAGCACACGCTGCAGCGTCTTGTAACCGGTAGGATCATCGGCGACCGATCGGCGAAAATCGTGAAAGAACTTCACCAGCAGGCCCTGCTGTTGCAGGTAGTAGCAGAGGTAACGCGATTGTGAATAGTTGGTGCCGGGATCTTCGCGATAGAATTCGCGCGTGGTCGTGCCACACAATGTTTTGAATGTCGGCATTTCGTATTCTTCGTCCTGGAGTGCCTCGTGCAGCCCGCGGAGGCGCCAATTCGTCAAGCCCCATATGTGACCGTTGTTGTCTTGGCACTGTTCGTACAGCGAGCCCATGCCCTCGTTCAGCCATGACGGACAGTCAGGAAAATTCGCTGCCATGAACGGATGCACGATTTCGTGGACCAGCGTGCCGCCGCCAGTGTCAATATTCATGACCAGCACACGTTGCGAGGGCGAATAATAGCCAAACGGTGTGTGGGGACGCGAGCGGAAGAGGTCGACCACATTCTGTTCGTAGCTTTGTTTGTCCTTGAACAACCAGATCGTAATCACATGGTCAGGGTCTTGCGAGAAGAAATCTCGCTTGAGCCGATCGACGGCCCACTTGATCGTGCCTTGGGCATGTTGCTGGACCCTTGCCAAGGACTCGTCACCCACAACCACAAACGGGCGCTGCAGCACGATCTGAAAATCGCTCACGATGCGTGGCGCGAGTTTCTTGGACTCGTACTCCTGGCCCTCCGCCTTGGCCGCCTCCTCCCGTTTGCGTTCCAACTCGATCTCCGCCTCGCGCTCGGCCTGCATTCGGACTTGCCGGCTGCGGAGCGACTGCAATTGGGTCTTGAGACTCATCACGTGTTGAGCATAGTCCGCGTCGGTCAGCGCCCTGGCGGTCGCTCCCTCGACGAGGCGGCCGGGCTGGAGGCGAAATCGAACCACGGTCCACTGTCGCGCGTCGTACTTCAGCGGCCATAGTTCCAGCAGCTGCTTGCGTTTCATCCGACGATAGCCGCCGCCGGGGACCGCCGGTTCGTGGTAGATCGCTTCGTCGGTCTTGGCATCGTAACCAAGAAATAGCCGGAAATGCTCCGTGGTGTTCGGCTGATCGTCGTAGTGCATGCACAGAATCGACGGAATGCCTGCCACCAGATCGGTGTGCAAGTCGCGGAACAGGCCCTCCATTTGGCGTTCCGCGTCGGCGGGCGAGACCGAATACCAGGCGTTTCCGGTTTGAAAGCCGATTCGCCGCAAGGCGACCGCCAGTTCGCGGGTATAACAACCGCGCCCTAGCAGCGGATCAAGTCCCGCTTGATCGAAGACGAAGTCCTGGTCCAGCGGCTTGCCAAGTTTGCGCAGAAACATCTCGGCGCAGGCCTCGCCACAGAAGTCGGGCTTCTGCGTCACGTGCGGAACATCGGCGATCAGCACGCTCTGATAGGCCGTGTCGGCCGAGCACGCGTGCGGACTAAGCCCGACCACAAACCAACACAATGCCAGCGCGACCCCAGGCATTCCGGCCCGGCGGGTGGTACGAGTTGCAATTTCTTGCCGTGTTTTCCAACGCATTTTGTGATCACATTCCCAAGGCAGGTTTTCCGGTCGCGTCCCTTGCGGATATTATACTCCCGCGCCCCATCTGCGTCCGAGCCCAACGGCCTCGGACGCGGCTGCTGCCCGGCTGCACGCAGATCCGCGACTGACCCGTTCCGACTCTCAATCGCTGTTAAAGCAGGGCTTTTTTGTATTTCAAACCGAGTGGTTTGAAATTCGCCGCGTGAGTTTTGCTGATGCGCAACTTGGCCGCGGCGGCAGGCTAGAAACTGCCATACCTTCGGCATTCGCCAACGGGCAACTTCAAAATGTGTCGGGCAAACTTCGAAGAATCCTGCGCAGATGCTGCGGGCCTTCGTTTGTGATGAGTGTCTCAAGCGAAAAGCCGACAGCCCTTGGCCGTCAGTGATCGGATCCGCAAAAGAACTCGAGCTGACCGCGAACCTCGCAGCCATTGATTGTACAATCGGGCCAGGTCGATCCCGGTACTCGGCCGGAACGTGTGCCCAACGTTGCCTACCTGCCACCGATTCAACCAGGAGCCGCTCATGCGAACGCGACATGTTGCCAGTAGCGCGGTTCAGGATTGGGACGAGTACGCGGGTTTACACGGCCACGTTTGGAAAAAGCGGGCCGGTGGACACGGCCCGCTCGGTGAGTTCGCTGCCAAGATCAAGGACAGGCAACACCCGATCACCGAGGGGCTGGAGGGTTGCAAAACCGAAGGCGAACGGTGTGCCAAGCCGTGCGGCGACGTGGGGTCGGAACTCCTGGTTGCTGCAGATTCGGAGTGGAGCAAGAAGGTCGAATATTGGGTCTGCGTCGCGCCGCACGGCGCGGGACGCGTTGTTCACAATCGCCTGGAGCACGGACCCGATTCCAAACGAAATCGGTCCTCTCCAAAGTTGCTGTGCCGTGGTTTCGAATGGGCCGCCACTGGCAAGGTCACCGTCGCGTAAGCATCGATTCAACGTACATCTCGCGTGCCTCAGAATTCAACTCACTATCCTGATATTCGCTTCAAGGGGACGCTCCGTCCCTCGCAGGCGGAGGTCGTGCGGATCGCGCAGGAAAAGCTTGCGGCGGGCCGACGGCGAATGCATATCGTGGCTCCGCCCGGTTCCGGAAAAACGGTGCTCGGTCTGTATCTCTGGGCCCAGTGCATTCGGGCTCCGGCGCTGGTCCTCTCGCCCAATTCGGCGATCCAAGCACAATGGGCGGCGCGAACGGACCTGTTTACCATCGAACACGCGGGTGAGGGCGCCGTCAGCACAAATCCCAACCAGCCGGGGTTGCTGACGTCGCTGACCTATCAAGCGGTGACGTTGCCAGATCGCGGTGGCACGAGCCAGGACGCCCAGGCGGTCGAACTTTGGCAGCAGCAACTGCTCGAAAAAGGGCAGGCCCTCGATGCGGCAGAGGCCATGGTCTGGATCAACGACCTCCGCCGCCATAACCCCGCCTACTATAACGAACGTTTGGGGGCCTACCGAAAGCAGCTACGCGACGCCCTGGCGATCGGCGGACAGTCGCTCGAGACCCTGCACCGCTCGTCGCTGGAAACCCTGCAACGATTGCGAGATCGAGGTCTAGGGGTTGTCATTCTGGATGAATGCCACCACTTGATGGGGCATTGGGGGCGTGTCCTGTCCGACGCGCACGGGCTGCTGGATTATCCCATCGTTATTGGACTGACGGCGACGCCACCTGATCGCGATGGTCGCAGCCCGGATGATATTCAGCGGTATGACAAATATTTTGGCGAGGTTGATTTTGAAGTCCCCGTGCCGGCGGTCGTCAAAGACGGGTTCTTGGCCCCCTACCAAGATCTTGTCTACTTTGTCCGCCCCACGGCGGACGAATTGGCCTACGTTGCCAACGCCGACGACCAACTCGATGCGCTGGTCAACGATCTCTGTCGGCCTGAGGAATCAGACGGAGCCGGCGAGCCAGCGGCGCGAGACGAGCCAATGTCTGCCGGTGAGCCCTTATCCACCGACGAGCCCTTATCCGCCGACGAGACAGCGGGGGCCGACGCAGTTGGCGACAATCCGCTCGCAGACGATACGCCCGCCACGATCTCCTTTGAACCGCTGACCACATGGGTCGAACGCGTTCTGCGAGAGTATCGGTTGCCAACCGGAGTCGCCAAGGACTGGAAGAGTTTTCATCGCCGGGACTCGGTGTTCGCCGATAACGGGCGCCTGTTCCTGGCCTTGCGGAGCATGTCGCTGCCGGACAACGTGCCCGAATTGGTGCTCGACCTGCAACCCGACGAAATTCCTGCCATGGAGATCTTGATTCCGGTCCTGGATCGTTATGTCCGTCACTACCTACGGCGTTCCCCCCGCGCGGCCGACCATCGCCGCGCCGAGCAAGCGATCCGGCGACTCCGCACCCTGGGCGTTCAAATCACCGATACCGGATGTCAGGCGTGTGCCTCGCCAGTAGGACGCGTGATGGCCTATTCTCGCAGCAAAACGCTGGCCTTGCCCACGATCCTGTCGGCAGAGGCCCAGGAGTTGGGGGCCGCGATTCGGGCGGTCGTTGTCGCGGATTTTGAAAAGACGTCGGCTGTCACGGCGGACGTCGAGCATCTCTTGGATGACGAAGCAGGCGGTGCCGTGGCGGCATTCAAGGCCCTGCTGGATACGGCCGCGACCGATTCGCTCGACCCGATCCTGCTCACCGGATCGAGTGTGCTGGTGGATGACGACCTGGCGGACCGATTTGTTGTCGCCGCGGATGGCTGGCTGCGTGAACGTGGTTATCAAGTCGAATTGCATCAGGGTGAGGAAGATGGGTTCCATGTGATCACCGGGCGCGGAGGCGATTGGTGTCCGCGTGTTTACATTGAACTGATTACGGAGCAATTCCAGCAGGGGCTGACGAAATGTCTGGTCGGCACGCGTGGCCTGCTGGGCGAAGGCTGGGACGCAAATAAGATCAATGTGCTGATCGACATGACGACGGTGACCACCTCGATGACCGTGAATCAGCTGCGGGGCCGCTCCATCCGGCTGGATGCGGACGATCCCCACAAGCTGGCCAACAACTGGGACATCGTCTGCATCGCCCCGGAGTTCAGCAAGGGGTTGGACGACTATCGGCGTTTCATCGCCAAGCATAAGACGATCTACGGCGTCACCGACGACGCGGCCATCGAAAAGGGGGTTGGGCATGTCCACGCCGCGCTGACCGAATTGAAACCGGAAGGCCTTGAGGGTTCCGTGCATGTGCTGAACGACGAGATGCTCCGCCGCGTCGGCAGTCGACGGGACGTGCGGGAAAAATGGGGCATCGGCCAGCCGTATCACGATCGCCCGGTGCGTGCCTTGGAAACCCGCAATGCGGCGGTCGGGGGCGGCTTCCCTCCGTTTTCCGGCGCGAAGGAACCCTGGACAGCAGGGTCGCTGGCGACTGCCATTGGGACGGCTGTCCTGCACGCGCTCGTGGACGCCCAACTGATTCGCACGAAGCTGCCGATTCATGTGGGGACGCGCGCCGGCGGATACGTACGCCTCTTTCTGGAGCACGCGGACGAAGACGAAAACGCGATCTTCACCGCCGCGATCCACGAGGCACTCGGCCCGTTGCACCGCCCCCGCTACGTCATCCCGCGATATGTCCAGCAGGTGCGAGAAACATGGATCTCCAGCGTGCTACCCGAAATCGTCGGGAAATACTTTCGCCGGCGAAAGCAGCAGCGCGTCATGCTGCATGCCGTACCGGCCAAGCTGGCCAGAAACAAGGAAATCGTCTCGGTCTATCAACAGTACTGGAACCAACACGTGAGTCCCGGCGAAGCCGTGTATGCCCATCGGGGTGAAGGCGAACGGTTGATTGAACAGGCCATTCGCGCCAAACAGGTGCCATCCAGCGAGATCCGTGAGAAAGAAATCTTCATGTAGGGCGATGACAGCGGGCCACGGACGGCGTCGTCATGCGACCGAGCCTTCCAGCCCGACCAGGCCAGCGGTTGTCGGCAGCAGCGCCGACACGCTCCCCAACGGTTCGATGAACAGTTGCGAGTCGCCCGGCCCCAACGGCAGGTTGAGCCCCATCCAGAGGACCAGCAGGGCGAGCCACGCCACCAGGAAGGCGGCCGTGTATGGCAGCATCAACGAGATCAGTGAGCCAATGCCCGCCTTGGGTTCATACTGCCGCATGAAGACCAGGATGATCACGACGTACGGGTTCAGTGGTGAAATCGAATTGGTCACCGAATCGCCGATACGGTAGGCAGCCTGGGTCAGTTCCGGGCTGATGCCGACCCCCGCAAAGATCGGCACAAAGACCGTCGAGATCAATGCCCACTTGGCGGATGCCGAGCCGACAAACAGGTTGAGCAGGCACGCCAGCAAGACAATCGAGATGACCAGCAGCCAGACCGGCATCTGCCACGATTGCAGCAGGGCCACGCCTTCCAAGGCAATCACTTTGCCGAGATTTGATTCGCTGAACCAGCCGACAAACTGTGCTGCGAAGAAGGCGAGGATGATGTAAGGCCCCATCGAACTCATCGTCTTGTTCATCATTGTTGCCACATCCCGATCGCTTTTGATCGACCGCGTCGCCAGGCCGTACGCCAGGCCGGGCACGAGGAACAAGACGAACAGAATCGGCACGATCACATCGACCCAGACCGCCAATTCCCAGCCCGGACGCGGTTCAATCGTGCCATGCAGGGGACCGCCCTCGATCAGGATCATGGCCATGATTCCGCAAGTCGCAACCGTCAAGGCGATTGCCGCCCACAGCAGTCCCTTGCGTTCGGTGCTGCCGAGCGTCGGGTCCTGGTCTGACTCGACCGTTTCCGCGGCGGCCATCTGAGTTTGGACGTCGTCTGCGGAATAGCGCCGCTCGACCACGAATCGCGTAACTCCCCAGCCAACCAACGTGATCATGATCGTTGATGCAACCATGAAGTAGTAGTTACAGCGGACATCCACCTGGTAGTTGGGATCGAGAATCTGGGCCGCCTCCTGGGTAAAGCTCTGCAGCAACGGGTCGAGGCCCGTGATCAGCAGGTTGGCGCTAAAACCGGCCGCGATTCCGGAAAACACCGCAGCCAACCCGACCAGTGGCGAACGACCGGCCCGGGCAAAGACGGCGGCAGCCAACGGCGGCAGCACCACGTAGCCGGCGTCCAACGCCATGCTGCTCATGACCCCCACAAAAATCACCGCCGGCGTCAACAAAGCCTGAGGCGTCAACAGCACGGTCCCCTTCAGCAACGCATCGATCAATCCGGAACGCTCGGCCACGCCAATGCCGATCATCGCAACCAACACCACACCCAACGGCGCGAATCCGGTAAAATTCGAGACCAGATTTCGCCACACCCATTGCATCCCATCGCTGGACAACAGGCTCTTGACCGTTTCGATATTGCCGGTGGTCGGGTTCTCCGCACTCCAGCCGACACGCGACGCCACTTCGGAGGTAATCAACACGACGAGCGCACCGATCACGAATAAGGTCACTGGGTCGGGCAAGCGATTGCCCACGCGCTCGATCGCTCGTAGCAGTCCGTTTCCAGTCGAGGAACTCGTTTCAGTCATCGCCGATCTTGCTCCAATTTCGGTTGATGTGATTTTGCCCCACCCTATCGGCGTCACGGACCGTCCCGGCACAATGTAATCCATCGCGCTGCGGCGTGCGACGTCATCCTGCAGGGACCTGGGATCTTCAAAGTTGGGATGTGTCGCAAATCGAAACCCGACGCATCCGTTTGGAAGTTGCCGTTTTGCAACACGCCTCGGCACTTGGTCGCTCCATGCGTCGCCGAGGTAAGCATCGATCTGGCCTCATCCCTCGCGAACCCACTTTGGTGTTACGCCCAGCCGCCGCGCAGCGGCGGCTGGCGTCTGTCGGCGCAGCGATTCCCGTCGACGCCTCCTGGCGATTTGACGACCCGACACCAACCTTGGCGCGTTGCGAATTGGGTTTCTAACTGACCTGCCTACGGCATGAGCAGAATCGTAACCTCAAAACAAACGCGTTGGGTTTCAAATCTCGCAATTTGTAATACACAAGAGCCCAGCGTCATCCCAGGCCCCGTTTGACAGGTCAAGTCCGGATGCCGAAACTGTGGTACGCGTGGCAGTTCGTGTCACCCCAACGCCGCCCAGGCCCTTGCTTCAGAAAGCCCCCCTTCCATGTCCGACTCGGTCCGCGCCCTATCTCCCCAGCCGCTCTGGAATCACTTTGCCGACCTCAACGCGGTGCCTCGCCCGTCCAAGCAGGAAGCCCAAGTGATCGAATTCATCCGCCGGTTTGGCGAGTCGCTGAATCTGGCGACCACGGTCGACCAGGTGGGAAACGTCATCATTCGCAAACCCGCATCACCCGGGATGGAAGATCGACTACCGATCGTGATGCAGTCCCACCTGGACATGGTGCATCAGAAGAATGCCGAGACGGACTTTGATTTCGCGACACAAGGAATTGACATGTATGTCGAGGGTGACTGGGTCAAGGCCCGTGGCACCACGCTGGGCGCGGATAACGGGATCGGTGTTGCCAGCATCATGGCCATCCTGGCATCCAGCGAAATCCCCCATCCTGCAGTCGAAGGGCTCTTTACGATCGACGAAGAGACCGGCATGACCGGCGCCCAAGGACTCGAAGCCGGTCAGCTCGATGGCAAAATCCTCTTAAACCTGGACACCGAGGAAGACCATGAAATTACGATCGGTTGCGCTGGCGGCGTCGACGTGACGGCAACTCAGACCTACGCTCCTGAGGCATCGGCGGCCGGTGCCAGCGGATATCGGCTCTTCGTCAAAGGCCTCAAGGGCGGCCATTCCGGTGTCGACATTCACCTCGGCCGCGCCAACGCCAACAAGCTGATGAACCGCCTGCTGTGGGGCGCGGCGCGAAAGTTTGATGTCCGTCTCGCCGAGGTCGATGGCGGCGGGTTGCGGAATGCGATCCCGCGCGAATCGGTCGCTGTGGTTACCATTCTGCCAGAGCACGCCCAGCCGTTCGAGGCATGGATCGCGGATCAATCGCAGGTGATATGTCAGGAATACGCCACCACCGATCCCGACGCGACGATCGGCTGCGAAGCGGTCAGTACACCCTCCCAGGTGGTGCCGCAGGAACTCCAGCGACTTCTGCTCGGCACCCTCGCGGCCTGCCCCAGTGGAATCTGGCGGATGTCTCCTGAGATTTCCGGGCTTGTGCAAACTTCCAACAACTTGGCGCGAGTGCTGGTGCGGGACGGCAGCGCTACCATCGGTTGCCTGACACGGGGCTCGGTCAACAGCGAACGTGACGATCTGGCCAATGCCATCACGGCGACATTCGAATTGACCGGCGCGAAGGTCGAGCAGTCAGGCGCGTACACCGGTTGGAAACCCGCGCCGGAATCGGCCATCGTGAAGTTGATGTCGACGTTGTATGTCGAGTTGTTCGGCGACGCGCCGCACGTTTGTGCTTGCCACGCAGGACTCGAATGCGGCATCCTGGGCCAGAACTACCCGGAAATGCAGATGATATCGTTTGGGCCGAATATCTACGGCGCCCACTCGCCCGACGAGCGCGTGCAGATCAGCTCGGTGCAAAAGTACTGGAAATTCCTTTTGGCAACGTTGCAGCGCATTCCCGCCGCCGCATCGTAAACGGAGCGACCGAGCGCCTGATATTCAAGGCTCGCGCCAGAACCAACTCGACGCCTATCCTATGCCAGCACCGATCAGTATCTATGACACGCACGGGCTCGACGCGCTACGTGCGGAGGCTCGGTTCGATCCGCAACTGACCCGCAACCTGCAAAGCAAGCTGTTGCGGCAGTTCGTTGCGGATGAGACTGCTCTGCACGGATATCCGGTCAGCGACCGCATCGCGCTTCACACGCTCGAGTTGTTCCGGCGATGCGACTCGGCCGTCGACGGCGCGTCCAAGTTACTCCTCCGCACCGCCGCCGGCATGTTGATTGAAGCCGTGATCCTTCGCATCGAGACCGGCCGTTCGACACTGTGCGTTTCGAGCCAGGTTGGTTGTGGTGCGGCGTGTGATTTTTGTGCCACCGGCAAGATGGGGATCGCGCGAAACCTGCAAGCGGATGAGATCGTCGATCAAGTGCTCCAGGCAGGGCAAATGCTGGTCGCGGAAGGACGCCGATTGCGGAATATTGTTTTCATGGGAATGGGCGAGCCGTTTCACAACGAAGAACAGCTGTTTCGCGCGTTGGAGATGCTCACCTCGCGTGAATTCTTCAATCACTCGCCCGGCAAAATCCTGGTCTCGACGGTCGGTGTGGCGGACGCAATGGTGCGATGCGCGCGGCGATTCCCCGCCGTGAATCTGGCCCTCAGCCTCCATAGCGCTCGACAGGACGTCCGCGAAACGTTGATTCCCCTCGCCAACAAGTATCCGTTGGAAGCACTGCGGAGCACGATCGTCGAAATCAATGCGATTCAGGCGCCGAGTACCACGCTGATGATCGAATACCTGATGCTGGCTGGCGTCAACGATGCGTCCGCCGATGCGGAAGCGCTGATCGCTTGGCTGGATGGCCTGAACGTCCACGTCAATTTGATTCCCTACAACCCGATCGACGATGCGCCCCACCTGGTGGGCTCGGACCGCCCGACCTGTAAGGCCTTCGCCGACCAGTTAAAAGGGGCAGGGCTCAAGACGACGGTGCGGCATTCGTTGGGCAACGACATCGCTGCCGCCTGCGGTCAGCTTGTACGTCAAGAGAATCGCGTCATCGCCAGGCAAGCCGAAGGGGTGAATCGGGGGGCCCGTTGAATTGGCATTGTTATGGCGTGGGGCAAGCATTCTGTTTGCCGCCGTTGGTAACTCGTCGTTCGCAATCTGGAAGCCTGCGCCTCAACCTCCGACGCCCCAAAATCCGAGCGTGACAACATCTGAGCGCGACAACGCACTCGAACCTTGGTGGCTTCCAAACCGTGCGATTTGTGACCCGACGCGTGAGCCTTGCAGTTGCGTTTTTCTTGCGCCGACTCCCTGGAAACTGTGACGCTCAGTCGTGCTTCCTTCGGTGAAGCTCCCAATCGTCAAGGTCTTGGGGACGAGGCCCGGGGTAAAACGCCCGAGAACCCCTCATCCTGACCGTCTCCCCCAAATTCAACGCAAAACAATGGAATCGGTACGCAAGGTCGGCGGCTCGTTGGATTCGGGAGAGGCGGGGCCGGAATAGCGCAACATTAAAAAACCGCGACAGCGAGGGCAACGCATTACACCACGACGAAACACCACGACGAAACACCACGACGAAACACTGTCCAACTGCAATCTGCGACTCCTGCGTCGAAAGGGGGGCTGTGTCTGCGCGGCAGGCCATCACTGCCGGCGCCGCCGCGTCTCGCGATGGCCGTTGATTGCCGGAACTGGATTCTCGGACTAGACTGCACGCTTGCCCACCCCGATTCGACCCCGACGACTTCGAACTCTCATCCGATCGAGGACACGGTGCTGCGATTCGAACACGACGATGGACCCCGACGCGTCATGACGACCCGGCGGAATTGTGCTGCATCGCGTCGCGAGTTTCTGCGCATCAACCTGCTGGGGAGTGGCCTGTGGGGGGCCGGGCTCGGCGGATGGTGTTCCCCGCGCAGCGACGCCTCGGAAGCCGCGGCGCCGCTGGCCGAAAGCCGTCAAGTGACACCGCCCGGTTTTGGCCGCGCGAAGTCGGTGATTCTGGTCTACGCCAGCGGCGGACAAAGTCAGCTCGAAACGTGGGATCCCAAACCGCACGCGCCATTGGACGTGCGAGGCGAGTTCTCCTCCATTGCCACGTCCGTTCCAGGGGTTCATTTTGGCGAACACATGCCGCGGCTGGCCGCGTTGGCAGACCGCTACACGGTTGTCAGAAGCATGGCGCACGAGGATCTCGACCATGGATCGGCCTGCTACCTGGCACTAACCGGCCGGTATCATGCGCGTCGCACATCCAATCCGCCACCCAGCCCCAACGATTTTCCGACGTACGGCGCCGTGCTGAAACAGGTCCGGCGGACCCATCGCTTTCCGTACGACGCGGTCCATGTCAACGGGCCCGCGCTGGTTCCCTTTACCACCGCGCCCGGACAGAACAATGGCTTTCTGCCACGCGATGTGGATCCGCTGGTGGTTGGCGATGTGGCGAGCCAGCCGGTCGCCTTACCCGGCCTCTCGGCGCAGGCCGAACTGCCGGCGGTTCGCTTGCGCTCCCGGCAATCACTCAAGGAAACCTTCGACACGTATCGTCGACACTTGGCGGCCGACCAGCGTTCGCGCGACTTAAGCGGTCTGTACCGCCAGGCGTTGGACGTGCTGTCGTCGCCTCACTGTCGTGATGCGTTTGATCTCACATCGGAGTCGCCCGCCTTGCGCGACCGCTACGGTCGCCACCGGTCCGGTCAGGCCTGCCTGTTGGCGCGAAGGCTGGTCGAGGCAGGCACACCGATGGTGACGGTGATGTGGAATCATTCGAACCGGGGACAGGATCGCGATCCCACCGACACCGACGTTTACGGCTGGGACACGCATAATGATATTTTCTACGCGCTGCGCGAGCATCTCTTGCCGAGATTTGACGCCAGCTTTGCGACCCTGATTGAAGATCTCGATCAACGTGGACTGTTAGACGAAACGCTGGTCATTTGCCTGGGAGAATTTGGCCGCGCCCCGCGCGTTGCGTTGGAGAAGAATTTCGCCGGTTCGTCACCCGGACGCAAACACTGGTCCGCCGTCTATTCGATTGTGGTTGCGGGCGCGGGTGTTGGCAGGGGGCATGTGGTCGGTGCCTCGGACCGGCACGCCGCCGAGCCCGTCACCAAGCGGTTCGGCCCCTGGGATGTTGCCGCCACGATGTTCTCTGCGCTGGGCATCAACCCTCACGGGCATTTCCGAGACGGCCTCCAACGCCCCTTCCCGATCACGATGGGCAACCCGATGACGGAGCTGTACACTTAGGGTCCACCTTCGAACCAACCGAACGGAGCGATGAGAGAACCATGGCCGAATTCATCGAGATCAAATTTGCCGAAGGGACCGACGGCCACACGGCCACAATCCGCATTGATCGGATCGACGCCATCATGCGGCCGGTCCTGGGCGCCCCGACCGTCGTCGTTAATGGCCACTTGATCAAGGTCTCTGAAGACGACGCCGAAAAAATCACGGCCGCGTTAAAACCGGCGAACTAAATGACCGAGTGCAATTCGGCGACAATCCGGGACCGGCTCGTTTTTCGCCGCCCGTTCGATTCAACTGCGGAACAACGGCCTGTCGGCGAAAAAGGTGACTGTTCCGCTGACGGAGTGTGCGCTGCTGAATCGCGCTCGGCCATTAAGGTTTTTTTTCGCTCCCGATCCTTTTGGGCACGCAGATACCTGCCCCTTTTTCCGCAATCTTGTAGAATGAGGGGACGACGCGGCGCCGGAATGTGTCTGCGATCGACTCCGTCCGTCGAATCGAACGTCGAGCCACGTGCCGACGCGTCCCTGGCAACAATCCTTCGACTCTTGGAAACCCATGACAAATTCGGATCAACCGCAACCTGGTAATGGCAATACCGAACAGGTCAAGATGCAGCACGTCACCGCCCGCGTGCCGGAAGGTGTCAGCGCGGGTGCGTTTAGCACCGGCGTGATCGTCATGACTGGCTCGAGCGAGTTCATTTTGGACTTCATCCAGAACATCGGCGGTCCAGCGCAGGTCGCGGCGCGGATCATCATGCCGCACGGCGCGTTGCCGCAATTCTCCGAAGCCCTCCGCAAGAATTTAGGCATCTATAAAGATCGGTTCGGCGCGCCGCCAGAATTGCCCAAGCCGCAACCGCCGGCCAAGCCGCAAACGGCGCAGGAGGTTTACGACGAACTCAAGTTACCCGACCACCTGCTCAGCGGCGCCTACGCCAACGGCGTGATGATCGGCCACTCTGCTTCCGAATTTAAGCTCGACTTCCTGACGAATCTCTTTCCGCATTCGGCCGTCTCGTCACGCGTGTACCTGTCGGCGCCGCAGATTCCGCGCCTGCTCGAGTCGTTGGAGTCAACGTTCGCCCAATTCCAGGAGCGTGTTCGTCAGCAGCAACAGCAAAAACAGCAACAACAGAAACCGCCACAGGATCAACCACCTTCCGAATCGTCAGAAGACGAACTGGGCTAAGGCCGCATCCGATCCCCACGCCGGGCAATCATGTCGCGCATCATCGAGCTACCTCCTGAAGACGGTGTTCGGTCCGATGGCTTGTATGCCGGAGGCTGGTGGCACACGCTGGACGACGACGAGCGGATTGTCTGCGACCTATGCCCCCGCGAGTGCCACTTGAAGCCGGGCGATCGCGGCTTCTGCTTCGTCCGCCAGAACGTGGCCGGCGAAATGATGCTGACCACGTACGGGCGAAGTACCGGATTTTGCATCGATCCGATCGAGAAAAAACCGCTGAATCATTTCTTGCCCGGCACCAGTGTCCTGTCGTTCGGGACCGCCGGTTGCAACCTGGGTTGCAAGTTTTGCCAGAATTGGGATATCTCGAAGTCCCGAGAAGTGGAGCGGTTGAGCGAGTTGGCGGGCCCAGACGCGATCGCCGCCGCGGCACAGCACTTCGAATGCCGCAGTGTCGCCTATACCTATAACGATCCGATTATCTGGGCCGAGTACGCGATCGATACAGCTCGGTCTTGTCGCGCTGCCGGCATTAAGAACGTCGCCGTGACAGCGGGCTACATTTCACCGGCAGCACGGGCCCCTTTCTTTGAATTCATGGATGCTGCCAATGTCGACCTGAAGGCGTTCACCGAAGAGTTCTATCACAAGATCACGTATTCGCATCTCCAGCCCGTTTTGGAAACACTGGAGTGGATGAAACGCGAAACGGACGTCTGGTTCGAGATCACGAATCTGCTGATCCCCGACGCCAACGATTCACCGGACGAACTACGGGAAATGTGCGACTGGATTTTGCGGCACGTTGGCGATGACGTGCCGGTCCATTTCTCGGCGTTCCATCCCGATTTTCGCATGCGTGACCGCCCCAACACGCCACCGGAGACGCTGGTTGCAGCTCGCGAGATCGCGCTGCAGCAGGGCCTGAAATTCTCCTATGTCGGCAATGTCAATGACGTCACCAATCAGAGTACCTACTGCCCAAGCTGCCGCGGCCTGCTGATTCAGCGAAACTGGTACGAGCTCGGCGCATATCATCTTGATCACAATCGCTGTGGGCATTGCGGAGTGGAAATTGCAGGCCTGTTTGAAGCGGCGCCGGGGCACTGGGGACGCAAACGACTGCCGGTCCAAATCTCGCAATTTTCCCAGCCGTTGCCGATCACATCGATTCCCGTCAAACGAAAAGAGGTTTCCCCGATGACCACCGCACCCAATTCCGAAGGTGCCGCCGCACGGCTTGCGGCCCAGCGCCCCAAGCTCAGTGACGAACAGCAGCAACTCGTCCATCGCGGTGCCTGCGAATTGATCGCGTCTTCGATCCTCAAACGCCCGCTCAACATTGCCGATCCGACGTTGGGCGGGGTCGCGGATCGGACCGTCATGGGGGCCTTCGTCACGCTCAAACGAAACGGCAACTTGCGGGCCTGTTGCGGCGCACTCGGCCGGCCCATGCCGCTGGGGACGGCGCTCCAGCAAGCCGCCGTTCGCACCGCAACGGAAGACACGCGGCTGCCAGAGATTTCACCGACCGAGTTGCCCTACCTGGATGTCGATGTCTCGTTACTGCATGGCTTTCAGCCGCTTCAGGAAAAAGGCGAGGACCGCGCCAAGGCCGTCGAAGTTGGTCGCCACGGACTGCAAATTCGCCGCGACAAAAACGCCGGGTTACTGCTCCCAAGTGTGGCTCGCGAACAAGGCTACAACGCCGTCGAATTTCTCCGGCAACTCTGTCGCAAGGCCGGTTTGCCGGCCACCGCCTGGCTGGATGACGAAACCCAGATCGAAGTCTTCGAGACCTTTGCCGTCGCTGGCGAATTTCGAGCCGACGGCGTCGACCCGAGCATCGCCGCCAGCCCGCTTCTGACGCCCACCGAAGTTCGTACGCTAGCGACCCATTGTGGTAACAATATCGCCGCACACGTGCAGGGCGCCACCCCCAGTTACTACGCGGCGAATTGCCCGGACGGAACGGTCAATGGAATTGCGTTGACACTCAAACCGGTTGGAACGGACCAGGCGATCCACATCTTCAAGCTGTCGATGCGACCTGGCATGCCGCTCCAATCGACGGCCTTGGAGCTGACCAAATCGATCGCCGATTCACTCCGTTCGGGGCAACTCAGGTTGCCGTCGGCCGAAATGCACGTCTCCGTTTCGCTCCTGCATGACTCGGCCATGCATGGTACGGTTGCCAGACCGGACCTGCGCGGCATGGATACCCAGCGGCGCGCAGTCCTGGTTGTCGAAGGTGCCAAGACGGCCTGGAGTTTTGATCCGGCCAAGACTGCCGACCAACTGCTGGAAGTGTTGTGCGAGAAGATTTCGGTGTTCAACCCGGAGGCTGCCAGCGTATTCAGCTTTGCCGCCCAGACCAGCGAGCCAGCGATCACAGTCGTCAATGCGCCGCAACCGACGGCCGGCGCCGAGCAGCGGCCGGCCGCCGTCGCCGGCAAATTTTATCCTGCCGACCCAACGGAATTGAACCAGTTGGTCGACGGTTTCCTGTCCGGTGGCACAGCGCAGCCTGCCACCTGCAAGGCAATTATGGTGCCCCATGCGGGGCTGGTCTACTCGGGAGCGGTCGCTGGCGCCGTCTTCGCCCAGACCAAGATTCCGGATTCCGTCATCGTCATCGGACCCAAACACACGCGAAACGGCGTGGAGTGGGCTGTCGCGCCGCACAAGTCGTGGGCGATTCCAGGTGGAGAGGTCGCTGCGGATACCGAGTTGGCCGAACAACTGGTTGCAGCGATTCCCGGTTTGAAGATGGACGCCGCGGCACATCAAGGCGAACATGGGATCGAAGTCGAGATGCCCTTCCTGGCCAAGTGCAATCCGCAGGTGAAGGTGGTTGGCATTACGATCGGAGCCGGCACCCTGGCACAATGTCAGGAGTTCGCCAATGGCCTGGCCAAGGTCCTCAAGCAGCGCGACCAGGAGACGCTGCTGGTGATCTCCAGCGACATGAACCACTACGCCAATGACGATGACACGCGACGGTTGGACGAAATCGCCATGAAGTCGCTCGAAACGCTCGACCCAGACGATCTGTTCACCACCGTGACCGGGCATGGAATCAGCATGTGCGGCGTCCTTCCCGCAGTGATTGCTATCAACGCGGCAAAACAACTGGGCACGCTCACTTCGGCCAAACGGATCGCCTATGCTACGAGTGCCGATGCCTCGGGTGATAAGAGCCGCGTCGTTGGTTATTGCGGAATGCAATTCAACTGAGGAGGACATCGACGTGAAGCCCGGACGCTATCGACATTTCAAAGGTCAGGAGTACACCGTTCTCGGCGTCGCACGACATAGTGAAACCGAGGAGGAGTTGGTCGTCTATCGTCAGGAATACGGCGAACGCGGATTGTGGGTGCGGCCGAAATCGATGTTTCTGCAGACCGTCGACCAGGACGGTCAACGCGTGCCGCGTTTCGCGTTCGTCGGATTCGAATGATGTAATGGCCCGTGACGTCCGGCAGCCTTTGTGGTTGGCACGGCCCTTCGGAGTTGTTTTGCACGCACGACAGAACCTTCGCGGGTTGTGCGCGGGGCTCCCGACCCCTGGGTTGTGCGCACGCTCTGGGTTGTGCGCGGGTCTCCCGACCCCTCTGGGTTGTGCGCGGGTCTCCCGACCCCGCACGCGGTCCGACCGAAGGTCTCACCGACGCGGTTCCCGGCAGTAAGTTTTGGGAGACCTTCGGTCGGACGTTGCGGCGGGGTCGGAGACCCGCGCCGAACCGCGAACCGCGAACCGCGCCGAACCGCGCCGAACCGCCGCCAAACCGCCCAGCGCGCGATCTTTCCACGTCTTACCAACCGACGTCAATCGACTGCCGCCATCTTTCCGTGGTCGCGGCCATCGTTCGCGTGAGGCACCTCCGCGCCGGCCCAATGTCGGTCGTCCATTCCCAGGTTCATTTTCACCTCCTTGAAGGCACAGAAGACAACGGGTACGACGAACAGGGTGAGCAGGGCGACGGTCATACCGCCAAAAATCGGCCAGGCCATCGCCTTAGCCACATCAGCGCCGCGTCCGGACGAGATCAAAACAGGAATCAGCGCGATCAAGGTCGTGAACGTCGTCATCAGGCATGGGCGAATACGCCGCAGTCCGGCTTCGTCAGTCGCATCACGAATATTTTCGATGGTCTGGAGTCGCTTCCGTGTAAAAACCTGATTCAGGTAGGTCGCGATGACGACCCCGTCATCCACCGCGATCCCGAACAGGGCGATGAAGCCGACCCAGACCGCGGTGTTCATCTGAATTTCGTTGACCGCCAGCAGAATCATCCCGCCGGCAAAGGCGACCGGGATCCCGGAGAAGACGGCCAGCGTGATGGGGACGTGGCGGAACTGCAGGTAGATGATGAACAAGTTTGTCAGAATCACCAGCGGCACGACCCACATCAGCCGCTGATTGGCCTCGATCTGGTTCTGAAACGAGCCCACCGCTTGCAGGGCGTAGCCAGGAGGCAGGTCCAGCTTCCGTGTCCGTTGAGCTTCTCGCAGTGCGTCCTCCACGGCGCGGACCGTCTCCAGGTCCCCTGTCGTTCCGGCCGGCGAAAACGATACATGGGCGACCAGGCGCGCGTCTTCACTATTGATGACACCGGGTCCCCAGGTCGTCGTCATTTTGGCCAGCATCTTCAGCGGGACCACTTCGCCCGACTGGGTCACCACCGGCAGTCGCGCCAACTCGTCGATCCGCTCGCGAAGATTCCGCTGATAGCGGACGCGGATCGGATAGCGCTCCCGCCCTTCGACCGTCGTGGTGAGATTCATTCCGCCCAACGCGGTCTCAATGATCTGATTCACAATCGCGGTCGACATGTTGAAGCGGGCGGCTGTCTGGCGATCGACCTCAAACTCCAGGTATGGCTTGCCCAGCACGATATCGGGATTGACGGTCGACGCATTGACCAGGGGAATCGACTTCAACTGATCGGCAACGGCGAGGGACGCCTCGGCCAGTCCGGCCAGACTATCTCCGTAGATGCGGATCGCCATGGACGCCTTGATGCCGCTTTGCAACATGACAACACGACCTTCGATCGGTTGCAAGGGAGATGCGGGCGTTACGCCAGGGAGTGTGGCAACTGCATTGATTCGATCCCAGATGTCAGCGGCGGTCACGCCCTCCGGCCATTCGCTCGGCGGCTTGAGCATGACGTACGTTTCGATCATCGCGGCTGGCGCGGGATCCAAGGCGGATTCGACACGACCGATCTTGCCCAGCACGTTTTCAACCTCCGGGATCTCTTTGATCAGCGCGTCTTGGGTCTGCAGAATCTCCATTGCTTGAGAGAAACTGGCCGCCGGAAACAGCGTCGGCATGTAGAACCAACTGCCTTCATCCAGGGCGATCCAGTCGTCCGTTTCCAAACCCACGAAGGTATGTTTCAACGCGACGTATCCGGGAACCTCGTTCAGATCGGTTCCCAGCCACCGCGTCGTGGATTCGACGGGGCGCAGCACCGCGGGCAGACCGACCCACGCTCCGGCGCCCCACAGCATCACGAAGCCGGGCAAGGAGAAGAACGCCAGCTTGTGCCGCAGGAAAAAGCGAAGCGTAGGTTCGTAGCAGGCGTGAATGAGGCGACTGATCGGGTTTTCGTCGGTCGGCCGCAATCGCTCGCGCAACATCCACCAGCCGGCCAGCCACCCGGCGATTGCGGTGCCAAACGCGAGGATCGACTTGCTGACCGGCAACTGCCTGGCGGCCGCCTCGCCCCAGAGGAAGTAACAGGTCCCGGCCAGCAGCAGGCCGAAGGCCGTCGCACCGGCGACCTGAGTGCGCCATTTCAAGCGGCTGGACGACAGCAGCAATCGACTCAGCAGCGGGACCAGTGTGATCGCCACGATCAAGGCCGCGATTAACGAAAACGTCTTGGTCCAGGCCAGCGGCGCGAACAGTTTGTAGTCGCGTCCGGTGAGCATAAACACGGGGAGAAAACTAACGACTGTCGTCGTGACAGCCGTCACGACGGCTGGCGCGACTTCGGCGGTCGCTTCGTTAATCGTCTCGATGCGGCGCGTTTCGCCGCCCGGCCGGCCGTTGCTTTCCCATTGAGCCACGTGATCGTAAACGGTTTCGGACACAATGATTCCCATGTCGACCATGGTCCCGATTGCAATTGCAATGCCGGCCAGGGACATAATGTTCGCGTCGACTCCAAAGTGCTTCATGCCGATAAACGCCAGCAACACGGCGATCGGTAGCGTCATCGCAACCACCAGACTGGCCCGCATGTGCAATAGGAAGAGCAGGATCACGACGGCGGTGATGATGATCTCTTGAACCAGGGCGTTTGTGAGCGTGGCGGTGGTTTCGTCGATCAGGTTGGTCCGATCGTAAATGGCCTTAATCTTGACCCCTTGGAGACTCGGCTCCAGTTGCCGGATTTTGGTTCGCAGGCGTTTGATCACGTCGCGTGGATTCTCGCCGAACCGCATCACCACGACACCGCCGACCGCTTCACTGCCATTGAAGTCAATGGCGCCGCGGCGAAAGTCCGGCCCCAACTGTACGACGCCCAGATCGCGAATCCGCACGGGGATTCCGTCTCGGGACATCACGACGGTCTCTTCGATATCAACCACGGCCTGCTGGGCATCCCGCTCGGAGCCGATGAACCCCCGCCCGCGGATGATGAATTCCATCCCACCTGACTCGACCGTCTTGGCCCCGACATCTTGATTCGAATCCCGCACGGCCTTGATCAGTCGGTCGAGCGGCAAGTTGTGGAAACGCAACTTGTCCGGATCGACGTCGATCTGATACTGCCGGACGTAACCACCCACGCTGGCGACCTCGCTCACGCCGGGCACCGCCTGGAGTTCATACTTGACGACAAAGTCCTGCAAGCTCCTCAGCTCGGCCAAATTCATCCCGGGGGGCGGTTCGAGCACATAGTAGAAGACCTGGCCGAGTCCGGTCGCGTCGGGTCCGAGCGTCGGGACGACCCCGCCGGGAAGGGTTGCCGCAGCGGTCCCCAGTTGTTCGGCGACCCGGGAACGGGCCCAGTAGAAATCGGTGTCGTCCGAAAATGTGACTTGCACAAAACTGTAGCCAAACAGGCTCTTGCCACGCACACTCGTTGCGTCCGGCACCGCCAGCATGGAGACCGATAACGGGTAGGTGACTTGATCTTCGATGTCTTTCGGGGACCGGCCGGGCCAGGCCGTGAAGACGATCACCTGGTTCTCACCGATGTTTGGGATGGCATCGATCGGCACTTGCTGGGTGCAATACCAACCGTAAATCACCAGGGCGGTCGTCAGCAACAGGACGACGACCCGCTCGCGCGTGCAGAACCGAATCACATGGTTCATTCGTCGTCCCCCGTTGTTTGTGTCGCTGATGACTGGGGAGACTGACCTTTGCGGGGCTCCTCGGCGGTGGCCGGTGTCCCCGACGTCGCTGCCGGAAACGACCGCACCACATCGCCACAATTCAGCATCTGATGCCCCCAATAGGGATTGCGAAGGTCGCCGTTGTCTTGCAGCCAGT
>JAUIHJ010000703.1 GCA_030432015.1 bacterium | reverse complement strand
TGGTCAAAGGAAAATTAAAGAAAAAGAGATCGACAGGAGCGTTGCTTTAATTCTTCATTTGACTTTAGGGACTGTCTTAAAACACGGGATTTGTCTGAGAATCATATTTATATAAAGAACAACCAGGCGTGCCTGTGATCATGGTATTACTCTGCGCGAGCGTAATCAGTCCAAATGAAAGCGCGTCCTTGCAATTCACACCGGGTGACAATACGTGGGATTTGGCACGCCGGTACGCGGCGAAGCGAGACCGTCAGCCAACCCCTCCGTTACGGATCCAGATCCATGTCGGCACCAAGGGCTTCAACTACCAGAACAACTTGGAATACATGGCGTTTCTTGAGTCGCTGAAAATTCCGTTTTCGCGAGTGATTGTCGCGGGCGCAGAACATAGCGCCCAACAGATTTATGAAAAGCGAGGCTTGGACATCATGAAATTCCACGCCGACAATTTTCAACGAGCCGCGACGGTGCGGCCTTAGTCCCGACGCCTGGCCAGCGGCGCCATGTCCTGGCCCCTGTTGCGATCACTCCGCGTAGGCCGCCGGATCGACCAGCCCGTTTTCGGCAAATCCTCGCAGCCGCAACAGACAGGCATCGCAGCGGCCGCAGGCCAGGCCTGCGGATGTCGGGTCGTAGCAACTGGTGGTCAGACGATAGTCGACGCCCAGCGCCAAACCCTGTTTGATGATCTGGGCTTTGGTCAGATCGATCAACGGGGTCTGAATCCGAATCGGCAGGTCGCCTTCAACCGCCCCTTTGGTTGCCAGATTCGCCATCTGCTCGTAGGCCGCAATGTATTCGCGGCGGCAGTCGGGGTAGCCGCTGTAATCCAAGGCGTTCACGCCGATGAACAGGTCGGAGGCACGCAGCACTTCCGACCAAGCCAGCGCAAACGACAGAAACACCGTATTGCGGGCCGGAACATAGGTCACCGGGATCCCTGCTCCGATCTCGTCGACCGTACCGTGCTTGGGCACGGCGATGTCACTGGTCAGGGCGGAACCGCCAAACTTCCGCAGGTCGATGTCCAAGATCACGTGCTGGGTGACCCCGGCCTGCTCGCACAATCGTGTTGCGCAGGCGAGTTCATGTTCATGCCGCTGGCCGTACCGAAAGCTGAGTGCAGAGACAAGAAAACCCTCTTGCCGTGCGATCGCCAGGACGGTCGCGGAATCTAGCCCTCCGCTCAAGAGGACGACCGCGTTTCGTTGCTCGCTCATCCGATTCGTGCCCAACACCCAGTGGGTTAACGTTCGTTTACCAGGTTCGACACGTCGCTTGCCCGGCCGATGGTGTAACATTTACGGTCCGGCGAATTGTGTCAACCACGGTGCCCGATGAAACGCCACCACACCATTGGTCAAACTCGTCGGTTGAAGTAGACTGGTGGGTTTGCCCCAGTACCGCGACCCCGCTGCATGACGATTTCGCAGCGATGGCTGGTCCGCGTCGCCGGCCGAAGTCTGACGCCGGCGGCAGACACGTGTCGCATCACCGCAAACGCCCGCAACGAGGAATGGAAATGAGTGGCCCGGACTTTCAAAAATCGGACCTGATCCCCGTCATCGCACAGGACGCCGCCACACGCGATGTGCTCATGTTGGCGTACATGAACGCCGAGGCGTACCAGGAAACGCTGTCCACGGGGCGTGTTTGCTACTACAGCCGCAGTCGCCAGAAGCTGTGGCGCAAGGGTGAGGAAAGCGGCAACGTCCAAGAATTGAAAGAGATCTTCTACGATTGCGATGCGGATACGCTGTTGGCGATCGTCAATCAAATCGGTGGGGCTGCCTGCCATGAAGGCTACCGAAGCTGCTTCTTTCGCAAAGTCGACCCAAAAACGGGCGACGTCGAAGTCGTGGGCGAACGCCTGTTCGACCCGGCGGAGGTGTACAAGAAGGCCTAGCGCGGCTCAAGTTGCCATTGGGGGCGGACCCAACAGGGCAACCTCGGCGCCGTGACACGCCGCGCCCTGACCATCGACGTCACGACCATCGACGTCACGACCATCCCCCGTCGCGGTGAATTCCCGACGGTTTTCCGCCGATTCACAACTCACCAACTCAACACTTACCCAGACGAACCAAACGCATGACTAATTCGATTCTCAAGCTGGGGATTCCTGCCGGCAGCCTGCAAAATTCGACGGCCGAGCTATTCAAGAAGGCTGGCTACAATATTACGTTTTCGTCGCGGTCGTATTACCCGGCGATCGATGATGACGAGATTGATTGCCTCCTGATCCGGGCCCAGGAGATGGCTCGGTACGTCGAGCAAGGCGTGTTGGATGCCGGGATCACCGGGCACGACTGGGTCGTGGAAACGCAGGCGGACGTGGTCGAGATCTGCGAGCTGGTTTTTTCGAAAGTCAGCCGTCGCCCCGTGCGGTGGGTCTTGTGTGTGCCGAACGATTCACCGATTCAATCGGTGCAGGACCTGGCGGGAAAGCGAATTGCGACCGAAGCGGTGGGGCTGACGCAGAGCTATCTCAAACGACATGGTGTCGAAGCGAATGTGGAGTTCTCCTGGGGAGCGACCGAAGTCAAGCCACCCAAATTGGCCGACGCCATCGTCGAGGTCACGGAAACAGGAAGCTCCCTACGGGCCAACGACTTGCGTATTCTCGATGAAGTGCTGCAAAGCACGACGCGGTTCATCGCCAACAAGTCGGCCTACGCTGACCCTTGGAAGCGGGAAAAACTGGACAACATCGCCTTGATGCTGCAGTCCTGTCTCGCCGCCGAAGGACGCGTCGGCCTGATGATGAACGTGGCACGCAAAGATCTTCCCGCATTGCTCCAGGAATTACCCGCGCTGCAGAAACCGACGGTGTCGTCGCTCTCCGATGACGATTGGGTGGACGTTAATACGATCGTCGAGGAATCGGTCGTGCGAACGATCGTTCCCAAGTTGCGGGCCGCAGGTGCAAAGGGGTTGGTCGAATACCCGATCAACAAGATCATCGATTGACGTTTTGCTACGGCAATCGTTCCATTTGGACTTTGGGGAACGGTCCGGTGCAGGCCTTCATGAAGGCAACGAGATCCGCTTGATCTTGAGGCGTCAGCTCCAGCTTCTTGATGTCCTTGCTCAAGTTGGGATTCGGGTGTCCACCCTTGACGTACCACTGCACAACTTCTTCCAGCGTCTTCTGGCTGCCGTCGTGCATATAGGGTGCGGTCAGTTCCACGTTGCGAATCGTGGGGGTCTTGAAGGCGCCGCGGTCTTTTTCATCCTTGGTGACGGCAAAACGTCCCAGGTCGGGATTTTCTTGCGTCATGCCAACGCCCAGATTGTGGTATTTTTCATCGGTGAGGTTGGCACCGACATGGCAGGCTGTACAACGACCGCGGTCGCTGAAGAAAATCTCCCGACCGCGGATGGCGCTCTCTGAAATCGGATTCGACTCGCTGGCCTTCAGCACCGCCATGTAGTCGTCGTATAGATCCGGGTCCTCTTCCTTGAGTGCCTCAAGATCCTCGAGGTCG
Organism: bacterium; assembly: GCA_030432015.1. Lineage (GTDB taxonomy): Bacteria > Planctomycetota > Planctomycetia > Pirellulales > Pirellulaceae > ARS98. The sequence continues at coordinate 911 of JAUIHJ010000703.1, read as the reverse complement.
CTTTTCAGGGCGATCTGCATGGTGCGCAAGGGTTCATAGAAATCGTAGGGTGACGGGCCGGTCACGATCACGCGCTCAAATGACGCGATCGCCTTCCCGACTTCATCGATCGATAACTTGCCAAAAATCTTTTCAAACTGGATTTGATAGCCCTCGATTTTCTTCAGCGTGGCAACGGCTGCGTCGTGCGTATTGGCCATCTCGATGGGATTGGCGATAGGTCCGACCGCTTGTGCTTCCAGGGAATCCGCGCGCCCGTCCCAAAACTGCGGACCGCTCAAGATTCGGTTGTAGCTGGTGGGCGAATTGCGATTTCCGGTTTGACCATCGACGCCGACCCCAAACTGAGTTTGCCGGGCATAGCCTTCCTCGGGATGGTGACAATCCGCACAGCTAATCGTGCCGTCCGAAGAGAGGCGTCGATCAAAGTAGAGTTGCCGGCCTAACTCGATCTTGGCCCGCGTCAGCGGATTATCGGCGGGGATCGTGATCGACTTTGCGCCGACCGCGAGTCCCATGGGCAATTCGACTTCCAGCGGTACATGGTTCTGGGGGTTGTCGAGCCACTGGCGAATCTGAGCGACGGTGAGTTGCCCTTCACCGGGGATTCCAGACGTCAGGTCGGCCGCACCTAAAACCACGTGCTCGGCCGGTGCCGGCTCCGCATCCGACTCCGGAGGGGCCGCCGCGGTTGACTCGGGTGCGGGATCGGCTGCGGGCTCCTCTGCGGGGCTGGCCGCGGGTTCCGGGGATGCCGGAGTGCTGGCCGGCTCGCTGGCGGGTTCCGCAGTTGGTTCTTCTGCCGGTTCTTCTGCGACTGGTGCGGCTTCCGACGGAACTGCTTCAGCCTCGTTGTCGGCTTCTGGCTCGTTGCCCGGATCGCCGGCGTCGGCGACAGTCGACGGCTCGGT
>JAUIHJ010000702.1 GCA_030432015.1 bacterium | reverse complement strand
TTCGACCCGGCCATCAGCGGCGATGGGCGGTTTGTCGCCTTCTACTCGTATGCCTCCAACCTGGTCGCGGGCGACACCAACGGCAGCCCAGACGTCTTTGTCTACGACCGACAGGCGCAGACGGTCGAGCGGGTCAGCCTGGCGTCCGACGGCACGCAAGCCAACGGAAGTTCCTATTCGCAGCTCGACATAAGCTACGACGGGCGGTACGTCGCGTTCCGCTCGGCAGCAACAAACCTCGTTGCGGGGGATACCAACGGCGACTTTGATATCTTCGTACACGATCGTCAGACGGGCGTCACTGAACGCGTCAACGTCTCGACCTCGGGCGTGGAGGCCAACAATGACGCCTGGGACCCCAGCATCAGCGCCGACGGTCGTTATGTCGCCTTCGAGTCACAAGCGACAAACCTGGTCAGTGGCGACACCAACGGCACGTATGGCAACGACGTGTTCGTACATGACCGCCAGACGGGCAACACGCGTCGTGTGTCGGTAAGCTCTGCGGGTGTGCAGGGGAACTCGACATCCCAGAACGCAGACATTAGTGACGACGGCCGCTACGTGTCCTTTACGTCCAATGCGACCAACCTGGTTTCCGGCGACACAAGCGGGGACGCCGATGCGTTCGTTTACGACTTGCAAACGAATCAGATCGAAAGAATCGGATTGGCCGTTGATGGCAGCGAGGGGAATGGAGCCGTGATCGGAATTCCATCACTGAGCGCCGATGGCCGCTTTGTCGCCTTTGCTTCCACTTCCTCGAATCTGGTGCCGGGTGACATCAACAATTCCACCGATGTCTTCGTTTACGATCGCCAGTTGGATCGTTTGCGGATTGGGACGCTGGCGGCTTCGGGCGCCGCGGCGAACGATGACACATCGACCTTCTCGCTCAGTTCCGATGGCACATTCCTCGCCTTCGCATCAGATGCCACCAACATCGTAACGGCCGACACCAACGCCGAGCGAGACGTGTTTGTGGTACCGGTCAGCGGCGTGTGGATCCCAGAGGCTCGCATTGCACCATTAGGAATTGACGATTCCCTTTCGCAGGTGAACCTTGGCAACTGGCAGCCACGCGGTTCGATTTCCGGCGAGGTTTGGAAGGACCGTGACCGCGATCAGCAGCATGACGGCAATGAAGTCGGGCTCGAGAATTGGCAAGTCTACCTGGACTCCAACAGCAATCAACAATTCGACAGCGGCGAGCCGACGACGCTTTCCGGGGCGGACGGTAGTTACTCCTTTACCGGCCTGGTCCCGGACACCTACACGGCGCGCACGGTCGTGCCAGCCGATTGGGATCAGATTTTACCGGCTGCCAACGACGGGTATTCGCTTTCCGTCGGCGTCCCGGTCACCAAGACGTTTGACTTCGAGGATCTCGCGCACTCTGGCTCGCTAGTCGCGATCGGTCCGTACACCCGCGACGGGTTTGTTTTCTCGAATTCAACGGCGGGCGATGACGTCTGGCGCGTGCACGGTCCCCAGGACGCCACCTACTACGCCGGCTCGGCAACGTTGCGTTCCTGGAATTCACTCGCCACGCAATGGATGGCCCGCGAGGACGATGGGTTGTTCACCGTGGATTCAATCGACCTATCCCGTAAGGGCGAATCAGGAACCAAGACGATTACGTTTTTCGGCACGCGCGACGCCGGACTGCCGATCACACAGACCGTTTCCGTCAATCATGATTCCCTCGAGACATATGCCCTGCTCGGCTTCACCGATATCCGCCGGCTGCAATGGTCGTACAGCTTCTCGTCGCGACATCAATTCGATAACGTCGTCGCCAAGGTGACCGAATGGAATCCCGCGAATGTCGACTTTGGGACCATGGTCAAAACGGGCGACATCCACGGCACAAAATGGCTGGATTCGAACCGCGATGGTCTCATGGATACAGGCGAACCGCGACTGGCAGACTGGACGGTCTACCTGGATCAAAACGCCAACGGCCAACGGGACAATGGCGAGTTGTCGACAACAACGGATGCCAGTGGCAACTACGCGTTCCTGGACCTCGAGCCAGATTTCTACAACGTGACGGAAGTGTTGACCGAAGGCTGGGTGCAGACGAACCCCGGCCTGACGATCCCGCCGGCCGTCGTCGCCAGTATTCACGATGCACCTCGCGACGGAAGTGGCGACGCGCTCAATGGCAATCCCGGGCTGCTTCTACAGACCGCCGCTGCGGAGGACCGAGCGGTCGCCGAATTTTCCGTTGCTTCGTTGGCCGGCGCTGGATTGGAAGGAGCGTTCCTGGAATTCGACATTCGCGTCGGTGACGGCGGTGGGGCGACGACACGTAATTTCGAGGTTGCCTGGTATGCAGCTGATGGTCAAGCGACACTCTCGGACTTTTCCGCCACGGGCACATCCGTCGGTTCGGTCGGATACGACATCAACAATTCGCCCCAACCGTTTCGGCTCGATGTACTCGCCGAACTGAAGACCCTGCAGGCGGACTCCGGATCACATATCGGCTTCCGTATTGATCCGACGGGCACCGACAACTTCGCCTCCGTGGTGGAAAACGCCATGCTAATCGTCTGGACGGAGACTGCGGGGGCCATCGCCTTCGATTTGGCGCCGGACCAGACCAAGTCGGGAGTCAACTTCGGCAACTGGCCGCTGCCTGCTGAAGTCCGTGGTACGAAATGGCACGATCTCGACGGCGATGGCAACCGCGACGCGGGAGAACCAGCCTTGGCAGGCTGGACGATCTACCTCGACTCGAATCAGAACGGACAACTGGACAGCGGCGAGCCGACCGCGACGACCGACATCAATGGCGATTACACCTTCCCAGCGCTGTCCGCTGGAACTTACACCGTGGCCGAGATTCCGCAGCCGTTTTGGACACAAACGTATCCAGCAACCGGCGGGGGCGCCGCCGAACGCATCAACGTCAGTTCCAGCGAAGCGCAAACCAGCCTCGCCGGGGTGGCCGAAATCTCACTCAGCAGCGACGGGCGTTACGTCACCTTCCTGGCCGGTGACGGAGGACTGGTCACCGGAGATACGAATCGCTGGCAGGATGTCTTTGTTCGTGATCGACTGTTTGGCACGACGGAGCTCATCAGCGATGGCCTGTCCGGGGCCCAAGCGAATCAGCAATCCGCGGCGCCGTCGATTAGCGGTGACGGTCGCTTCGTCGCGTTCTCATCGCTGGCATCGAACCTGGTCAGCGGCGATACGAATAACCAACTGGACGTTTTTGTTCGCGACCGGCTCGCCGGTACGACGGAGCGCATCAGCGTCAGCAGCGGCGGTGCCCAAGCCAATGGTGCCAGCGACCATCCAATCGTCACGACCGATGGCCGTTTTATCGTGTTCGAGTCGTGGGCGTCCAACCTCGTCACCGGGGATACGAATTCTCAGGTCGACATCTTCGTGCACGACCGTACCACCGGAACCACCGAGCGTGTCAGCATGTCGGCAGCCGGGGTGCAAGGCAATAACGCGAGCGCCGGCCCGTCAATCAGCGGCGACGGCCGCTATGTTGTATTCACATCGAAGGCGTCAAACCTTGTCGCCGGGGATTCCAATAATAAGTACGACGTCTTCATCAAGGACCGCCAGGATGGTTCAATCGAGCGAATTGTTGCCGACCGCATCTCGCCGGACGAGGGCCGGTTTGTGGATGTCAGTGACGATGGGCAATTGATTGTCTTCACGTCGCCTGCCAACGGATTGATCGCGGGCGACACGAACAACGACGATGACGTGTTTCTTTTTGATCGCCAGACCAACCAGCTGGAAAGAGTGACACGCGGCTATGACGGTACAGGCGCGAGTGGAAATGTGCCCAGCATTAGCGACGACGGTCGGATGATCGTTTTTCATTCCATTGCCACCAATCTGGTCCGGGAAGACACCAACGGCCAGAGCGACGTGTTTGTATTTGATCGCGACCGGTCCGCCATGCAGCGACTCAGCGTGCCACTTAACGGAGGCGAATCAAACGGGCACAGCTCCATCGCGGCCGTTAGTGGCGACGGTCGCCACGTAGCGTTCAATTCACATGCGTATAACTTGATTGCCGGCGACACCAATCAGCAGTACGACGTATTTGCTCAATCGAACCCGCTCGCACTTGTCGCAGAGACCCATTGGCTCCAGTTGCATGCGGGTGAGATCGCCTCAGCGGTCTTGTTCGGAAATCGTCTGGAGAATGCCCTGAGCCTGACATTCGCCCCGGCTTCCATCTCCGAGAACGGAGGCCCGGCGGCGGCGGTCGGCACGGTCACCCGAAATCACACAGACTTGACCAATTCGGTGGTTGTATCGCTCGCCAACAGTGACCCGAGTGCGATTTCCATCCCGCCTCAAGTGACCATCGCAGCCGGCCAGGCCTCCGCGACATTCGACATTGATGCGATTGACGACGACCT
>JAUIHJ010000701.1 GCA_030432015.1 bacterium | reverse complement strand
TGCCTGCCTTCACGGCGACGCCGGTTTGCTTCGTCCATTTTTCGTCATCGGAGCCAAACTTCCAGACCGTCGCCCCGGTGTAGAGAGGTTGTTCTCGCACGAGCTTCCCGGAAACGGCGTCGAGCACGACGTGATTTCCGCGGTGGAACCCGAAGACATATTTCTCGTTCCAGTGACTCGCAAACGAAGGGTCGTAGCCTGAGAGCTCGGTGCTCCAGAGCGTCTTGCCTGCTTCGCCGGGCGCCAGGCTGGTGAGGCTCTGCCCTGCCGGTTTTTCGAACGGACGATGCGGACCGCCGCGGGCATGCGCCACGGCCAATTTCCCGTCGGCCGTCAAACCAACGGTCGGCGTGTTATGGACCACCGTTCCGACGTTCTCACGCCACAAAACCTTGCCGGTCCGTTTGTCGATCCCGTGCAGATAGGTCCAGACTTCTTTTTCGTCGATACCCGGAGGCACCGCCGTGCCTCTGGATTTCTTGCCCGGCGCCGCCCACTTCTGAATCTTCGCCCCATGTTCCTTGTTGGCAACTTCAACGTACAGAATCGCATCGCCGACAAGGTACGGTTCGGCCTGGCGGTTATTGTGCTTGAATCGAGGCGTCCACTCTCGCAACCAGACTTCCTTTCCCGCCATGTCATAGCAGCCCATCGAACCGCAGCGATTGAAGAACCAGACATGCTGGCCGTCGCTGATCGGCGCGAATACCGTGCCATCGCTAAATCCACCCGCCAGTGAAATGAAGGCTGTGCCCGGCAGCGTAACATCCCACAGTACCCGACCCGTGTTGGCGTCGAGGCAGAATCCGATGACATCCGTCACCGCGTGCTTCTCTTCGAGCGACTTGATCGGCACGTGCGTCGTCACGAAGACACGATCGCCCCAGATCGTGACACCACTCATGCCAGCTTCCGGCATCGGCGTCCGCCAGCGAATGTTTTCGCCGCGCGTCACGCTCCACTGAACCGGCGGAGTCCCTTCAACCTGCCAGTTTCCGTTCGGTCCCGCCGCCTGATGCCAGTTGTCATCGGCAGTCGAGCAAGGGCCACAGGAACCAAAAAGCGTGGCGATCAGCAAGATGATTCGCAAGTGCATTCGACTCTCGATTGGGAGTTCTTGATTGCGGACTATTCGCGTGCATCGCCGGCGAGCTTTATTCCGTTCATCTCGTGGGCCTGAAAGTGATCGATGCCGCCTTGCTGGCCGACCTATCGCTTCCGAGTCTCAATGATGTACTTTATCAAATCATCAAAGTCTCTTCGGCTCTTGAGCTGCTTGGCCAAATCCTCGGGCATCAGGGACACCTTTGACTCGAGGACTTCGTCAATGTGATCCTGCTTGATCCTGATCGGCTCGGGTGCGGCAAGATTTCGCAAGACGATTTCCTGGTCGTTCTCAGAAATCCGGATACCAGTTTGCAACTTGCCGTTGATGTCCAATACGCTCACCTGTGCGAAGTCTTTGTCGATCAACTTTGATGGTCGCAGAATGGACTCCACAAGTTGCGCCGGGGTCAACGAGGTTGTCAGCTTCGCCAGATCGGGGCCAAGCCGAGCGACTCCCTTCGGTGGTTCGTGGCAAGCGAAACACGCCGCCGCCGATTCAAAGAAGACCTTCCTCCCGCGCCGTGCTCGGCCTCGCTCCATCGCGATGCTGGCGAGTTCCTCGGGCGGCGTGGCCAGCAGTTCGGCCTGTAGGGCATCGTTGGAAAACTCTTCCGCCGGAGTCACCGATGTGCCGCTTACGAGGGCGGCTTCGAGCGGATGTTCCGCGAGCAACTCTTCGGGTTTCCAAAATACCGTCCGGTCGATCGTCTGTTCGCGCACCTTTTTCACACTCGCAGCGGCAACCGGCGGTGCCTTATTGCCCCACGTGTTACGTACAAACGTCAGGACCGCCGCCAGTTCCTCGTCCTTGAGCAGATTGCGAAAAGCGGTCATCGGCGGCACACCCCGTGCGGGGTCGTACGTCCTGCCGTTGACGGTCATTTTCCCCCACAGTCCGTGCAGCGTTGCCTTGATCAGGCGTTCTTCGCTGCCCAGGATCCAGGGACTGCCAACCAGCGATGGATAGACGTTCGCGTTGCCTTTGCCGTGGGGCAAGTGGCATGTCGCGCAGTGCGATTCACGTTGATAAACCTGTGCCCCCAGCTTGTAGACGTTCTTGTCGGCCCCTTTGAGATGGCCGGGCGGGTTGAATTTGACGAATTCACTTTCGGGAGGCGCGGCAAATCCGCTGGCTCCCTTCGTGTCGACGTTGTACCAAAAGTGCTTCACCGTGTTCGCCGCGACAACGGCATGCAGGACATCCGAATTCAGCAGCGCGTTCAACAGTTCTTCGTTTCGCACGTTGTGCTGCTGGTGCAACCACAAGGCTTCGGTAAGGTGGTGCGCTTCGGTTTCGTCGTCGGGATCAAAGTCCTTCATCCAGTCACGTGTCGCCGCGATCACCGCGTCCGAGTCACGAGCACTCAATTCGATCCGCGTTCGATGGCGAACGCCGTTGACGGGATGCTTGAGGTTTTCCAGCAACGCGGCGATTGGTTGGCCGTGGATCTTGACCGGCTTCTGCAGTGGCCGATCCTTCACCGTCAGGCGGAAGATGCGACCGTGCTTGTGGTCTCGATTCGGGTCACGAATGTTGTGTTGCATATGCCCAATAATGGCGTTGTGCCAGTCTGCCACATACAACGCTCCATCCTCGCCAATGACGGCATCGGTCGGGCGAAAGTTTCGATCTTCGCTGTTCAGCAGTTCGAGCCCCGGCGTTCCCCAGACCTCACCAAACTTGCGGCGGAGACCGTCACCTTCGCGGTCCAGCTTGTACTGTTTGACGCCCAAAAATCCGATCGTGTTACAAATCAGAAAATCCTGCTGCATGTCTTCCGGAAAGTGGTCCGACGACATGATGGCGTTGGCGGCAACCGGTCGAAATTCCTTGGTCAACAGCATGTGCATCTTGAATCCGTTGCCTTCGGGACGCACTTGATACGACTTCCCGCCAGTACCATCGTTGGCGTAGCAGTATCCCCAATAGTCAAAGCTGGTGCCGTGGGGGTTGGGCGAGTTCGCCGCATGCGGCGTGATGGCGAACGTGCGGGGGTCAAAGCGATACATTCCCGAGCCACCGATGGTCAGATTCTGCTTCCACGGTGTCTCGTGGTTGTGGACCAGGAAAATTCCGCTTTGCCAATAGATCCCGCCATCAGGCCCGTACACCAGGTTGTTCGCAGCGTGATGCGTGTCGGCCGTGCCGAGTCCTTGCAGGAGCGGGTAGCGCACGTCCGCTTTGTCGTCCCCATCGGTATCCTTCAAAAACAGCAGATCGGGGCCCGACGTGACAATGACGCCGCCCCCCCAGAATTCGAAGCCGAGCGGATTATGGACGTGGGCAAAGATCTTGCGCGTGTCCGCCTGGCCATCGTTGTTGGTATCCTCAAAGATCATCAAGCTGTCGTTCATCTCCTTACCGGGCTCCCACTTCGGATAAGTGTTCCAGCTTGCCGCCCACAAACGTCCCTTGGCATCAACTTGCATCTGAACGGGATTGGCCAAGTCGGGAAACTGAGCTTCGGAGGCGAAGACGTTGAGCTGATAGCCCTCGGGAACGTTGATCTTCGCCAACGATTCTTCGGGAGTCAGATATTCGATGCTGCCTTCTTTCGCTGCATTCGAGCTCTTGCTGCCACCGCCGACATTCGAAATCACCTTGACAGGTGGCGGGACATTGCTGTCATCGATCTCATAGGCCCGGCCCTCGGCAGCGGCCCAAATCGCCTTATCGCGATTTGCGGTCATCACATCGAGCATGACAAGTTCGTGCTTTAACACGTCGGCATTGCTCTGGCCATCGACGAACGTCAGCGTCGATCGGCCGCCCCAAATATCGTTGCCGTCGGTCGCGTGATAGCGGTTGTGCCAATGCCAGTTCTTATCTTTGACTGCTGCGTAGAGCTTGTCCGGTTGGGCGTCCGCCGGCGCCGATTTCCCAAGCAGCGACTGCGACATGATGCCTGCCAGCTTTTTGTATCCGGCGCCATTGAGGTGAATCCCGTTGATCGTGTACCGCTCGGAACTTGACTCGAACAATTGCAGCGTCGGCGTGAAGAGATCGACAAACGTCGCACCGGTTTCCGCCGCGGCCTTCTGCGTGACTTCGGTGTAGAGCGCCAGATTTGAATTCAGTTCCTTGCCTTCAGGGAGGTTCCGATCGCCGATCTTTTGATAGGCGATGGGACTGAACAAGACGAAGCGAACCTCCTTGCCTTTTGCCCGTCTCAGGTCCGTATACCGCGCAACCAGCTTCACCAATTCGCCCCGATACGCATCGGCGCCCGCCGGTCCGGCGAACGACTCGTTGTAGCCATACATGACGAAGACCACATCGGGAGCGACATGCTGAAGGTACTCGGCATCGTT
>JAUIHJ010000012.1 GCA_030432015.1 bacterium | reverse complement strand
AATCACCTCTTGGGTGGTGACCTGGAACTGGAGTGGGACGCCGCAACCAACCACGTCTTCATGACGGGACCGGCCACCGAAGTCTTTACCGGAGACTGGCCGGACTGAGTCGGAGGAACCGTCCGCGAAGGCTCGGTTGGCTTAACGACAACACGGAACTGTCGACCTGGATCATCATTACTCGGCACGGATGCTGACATGAAAATCAAAAGTGAATTCCTGGTAAAACTCGGTGGCTTCACGATCGCCTCCCTGGCGCGAATCTGGATGGGTACGTTGAACTACCGTGGCGCGATGTACGATCCCGACCTCGACCCGATCTCGCAACGCTTCCAAGGCCCCGCCATTTTTCTGGTCTGGCACGAATACATTCTCTGCCCGTTCTATCTGCGGGGCCATTGCGACATCTCGATGCTGATGAGCAAACATTCCGACGGCGAGATCCTCACGCAGGCGGCGCGACACATGGGATTCGGGGCTGTGCGAGGTTCGTCCAGTCGCGGCGGCGTGCAAGCCTTACGTGAAATCTTTCGACGCAGCGACTCCTTGAATCTGGCCATTACCCCTGACGGTCCCCGCGGGCCGCGCCGCGAGTTGGCGATGGGCCCTGTTTATCTGTCGTCGCGTCTGGGCCTGCCGTTGATCCCGCTGGGATTTGGCTACGATCGCCCCTGGCGGGTCGAACGGGCCTGGGACAAGTGTGCCATTCCACGTCCGTACTCCCAAGCTCGCTCGGTCGTTGGACCGGCGATCCAAGTCCCACCGAAGCTGGATCGGGCCGCGTTGGAGCCGTGGCGGCGACAAGTCGAATCGACCTTGAATTTCGTGACGATCCAAGCCGAACAATGGGCCGCGTCGGGTGCCGAGATGGTTGAACAAGCGCCCCTCCGACGCGAACCCCGGCCATTGCCGTATCGCATGCGCAACGCGGCCTGACCGCCATAACGCGCAATGCAACTCTGCTGATTGGGCAATTGCGCGCGACTATTCCAGGTAGTCAAGCTTCCCCCAACGGTCAGCGACGTTCCTTGGTCGTTACGACACGCGCAAGAGTTGCTTTCCCACCTGCAGCACCTAGAATCGAATGCTTGAGGTCGGTTCGGCGCAGCCCGCACGGTGCGCCGAACCGGGCGGCCATTGGCCGTGTTCGCCATTCGCATTCGCTGGTTTTGGGAGACGTGAGATGAAACGCGGTGATCGACTTGCGCTACTGGTGATGCTGCCTGTGATCTTCCTGTCCAATGCACTGCAGGCGGAAAATGTCGTCCTCGAAAATCACGGCAAACGCACGTTCTACTATTCCCTGCGAACCTCCGACGGTGCGGCCTGGAGCCAGGCCTACCAGATCGGGTGCGGCGAAAAACAAATTCATCCCGCTTCCGCTCGGCTCCGGATCAGTTACCTCAGCGACAAAGCACACTTTGAATGGCTGGACGTCAACAAGACCTATCGCATCAATGATGTCGCAGACGGTCGACTTCAGGCGGTGACGCAGGTCCTCCGCCCCGAGCTTCCCGCGGCGGCACCGGATGCTGACACGCCTGCGACCTCCAACCCACCGGCTGCAACACGGACCGGCGGCGATGCTCCCCAACTGTCCGATCCGTCAACCGCCACATTCGATTCCACCAAGGCGACGGAATCCCAAGCAGGTGACAGCACGACCGGTAACGAGGCCGCCGCGCCCTCCCGCTCCCGGCCATCTACGGCAACCTCTGAAGCAGCTCGGCCCAGCGAAGCCGGAGATGGCGAAGTCCCGAACGCGCGCGGCGGATCGCGCCAGCCGGACGTCGCCGCACCGGCGTCGACGTTGCCTTCAGCGACGGTTGATCAAAATGACGCGACTTTCGACGGATTGTTTGACATTACCAATCGCGTCGTGACGGTCCGCGCGATCACCGACAACACCTATCGGACGGCATTTCCAGAGTGGCGGGAACGCGTCCGACGAACCATTGCGGGCGCCTCGGAATACTACCAGCGTGAGTACGCGATTCGCCTGGTCGTCACCGAAACCAGTGAATGGGATTACGACGCCGTGCACGACACGCTGAAGTCGAGGTGGTCACGACTGCTGGAGAAGTCCCCCCAGGACGTCGACCTGATCATCGCGTTGGTCGGCTTTGGAGACTACTCCAGCGTGGAAGGCGAAGCAACCTTCACCGGGCAACTCGGGCGAGCCGCCTTCTTCGGCCAGCACCTCATGGTGGCCGACCGTCAGGACTATCATGTCAACCGCGCAAAGACGATCTTGATCCATGAGCTGGGCCACATATTTGGCGCGTTCCACGTCGCCGACCAGGACCTCATGATGTATCCAGGCTACCTGGAGTTGCCGACGGAAAAGATCATCGAAGGGACCGTCCCGTTCGGCAAAACCATGGATGCGGTGTTCGCGATGACCAAGGGGTTCGTGTTTCGCGACGGCGTGGAAAGCCTTTCGCCCAGAACGCAACAACGAATCCAATCCCTCTATCGCCAGCATGGCCTGGCCACCGAGTCGCGCCGCACCGACCCCATCACGTCGGGATACGAGTACCTCGAGTTGCGGGCCAAGATTGTTGCCGAGCAAATGGCGAAGCGCGCCACGGAAGCCCGGGGGGTGTTTGAAGGCCTCTCGGAATAGGCTACGCTGGGCGCATGACAAAGGGATTTTAGTCATTTTGTCCGCGCCACGGGATCGACATGGAAGCGCCCCTCTTCGAACAGCATGACCGGCCAGTCTTGAGCGTGTCCGTCTTGACGGCGCGGATCAAAGCGGCGCTGGAAGTTGAATTTTCATCCGTCTGGGTGGAAGGGGAACTTTCGGACGTCTCGCGCCACCGGTCGGGCCACGTCTACCTGACACTCAAGGACGGCGAATCGCAGATCCGCGGCGTTGTCTGGCGGACGACGGCGAGTCGCCTGGGATTCGAGCCACAGGACGGCATGCAGGTCATCTGTTGCGGCAACGTTGACGTCTATGCGCCGCGCGGCAGTTACCAGCTGATCATCCGGAAGATGGAACCCAAAGGGATTGGCGCGCTACAGATGGCGCTGCGTCAACTGCAGCAGCGTTTGTCCGCCGAGGGCCTTTTCGCCGCCGAGCGGAAGCGCGCCCTGCCCCGCTTTCCGAATCGAATCGGCTTTGTCACCAGCCCGACAGGGGCGGCGGTTCGCGATTTTGTCGAAGTGCTTCGCGGACGTTGGCAGGGCGCGCACGTTACCGTGATTCCCACGCGAGTCCAAGGCACGGGAGCGGCGGCCGAAATTGCCGCCGCCATCCGACAGGCGAATCAGCTGCAGCCTGCCCTGGATGTCCTGGTGGTGGGGCGCGGGGGTGGAAGTTTGGAAGACCTCTGGTGCTTCAACGAGGAAGCCGTGGTGCGAGCGATCCACGAATCGGACGTACCGGTCGTCTCCGCCGTAGGGCACGAGATCGATGTCACGCTCTCGGATCTGGTGGCCGATGCGCGTGCCTTGACCCCGACCGACGCCGGTCAGATGCTGGTGCCGTCGCGCGAAGAGTTGCAAGCGGTCCTCCGCAACTTTCGGCAACGTCTCACAACCGCCCTCCAATCCCGAGCCCTGACCGCTCGCGCCCGTGTCGAAGCGGCGGCCAACAGCCGGGTCCTACGCAAACCGTTTGACAACGTCCACCTCTTGTCACGAAATCTTGACGAACTGGAGGCGAGAATCGTCCGCGCGGTTCGCCAACGACACGCCTTGGCGGGGCGGCAGCTCGCCTCGATCGCCAACCAACTCGAGTCGCTCAGCCCCATCGGCGTGCTCGGTCGCGGTTACAGCCTGACGACGCACGCCGCGGACGGCCGGTTGATTCGGTCGTCGGCCGATCTCAACGTTGGCGACGCCATCCACACACGCTTCGGGAAGGGAGCCGCCGTGAGCCGCATCGAGGAGATTACCCCCGATTCCGCATGAATCCGGTCCGCGAACCGCCAGCCGCACCCTGTCACCGGTGTTCTCCCCACCGACGCCTGAACTTGACTCCACGCCTGAACCTGACTCCACACCTGAACTCGAATCCTCCCCCAACCCAGAAAGCACAACCAAGACGGTGGCTACGAAACGAACCAAGCGGGATGCGGACGCACCGGAAAACTTTGAAGCTGCCCTGGAGCGTCTCGAGTTGATCGTTCGCGACCTCGAAGACGGTGAACTGGGGCTCGATCAGTCGCTGCAGCGCTACGAAGACGGCGTTAAGTATTTGAAGTTCTGCCATCAAAAGCTGAAAGAAACCGAGCAGAAAATCGAATTATTGACGGGCGTGGATGCCGAGGGTAACCCGGTGGCGGTTCCCTTCGACGAGCCTGCGGCCACCTTGGAAGAGAAACAGGAAACGCGGGCCAAACGCCGCTCGCGGCCGAAGCAGCAGGCGCCGGCCGAACCGCCACAGGAACCGGACGTAGACATTCAACCGGGCCTGTTTTAGAATGAGAAACTCAAGACTGGTTAAGTAGATACGTCAATTCTCGCCCGCCTCCCTCCTCGCCCCAGACTCGCTTCCAATGGTTGAAACCTCGGCACTTGCGCTAGACACATACGCAGTTGGGGCGCGATCAGAGATCGACGCGGCCCTCCTTCGGTGGACCGAATTCGACGCCGATTGCCCTCCCAGATTGCGGGAGGCAATTCGCCATAGCCTGCTCGCCCCAGGCAAACGTTTACGCCCGATGCTCGTGTTAATGTCTGCCGAGGCCTGCGGTTGCCATCGTGTCGAGGCGCTCCCCGCAGCCTGTGCGGTCGAGATGATTCACACGTATTCGTTGATCCACGACGACTTGCCGGCGATGGACGACGACGACTTGCGTCGCGGCCAACCGACCTGCCATGCCAAGTTCGATGAAGCAACCGCGATCCTGGCCGGCGATGCGTTGCTGACGCGTGCGTTTGAAGTTTTGGCGATGGAGATTTCTCCGCCCAGCGTTGCCGCCCGCTGCTGTGCCGAATTGGCCAGCGCGGCTGGCGCATCGGGGATGGTTGCTGGCCAGGTCGACGATTTGGCTGCTGAGGCCGGTTGCGGTGGGATCCCGGAATTGGAAGCGATTCATCGGCGAAAGACAGGCGCCATGTTTCGGGTGTCGCTGCGTTTGGGGGCCCTGGTCGCCCAGGCCACGCCTGAACAGCTTGGGCACCTGGATGCGTATGGTCAAAAACTGGGGCTCGCGTTTCAGATCATTGATGACCTGCTGGATGTTCACGGTAGCGAAACCACCATGGGAAAACGGACTGGCAAGGACTCAGATCGAGGCAAACTGACCTTTCCGCGTTTGCTCGGCTTGGAAGCCAGTCAATCGCGCGCGCGGCAGTTGATCGACGAGGCGTGTGCGGAACTGGGCGAATTCGGTTCGCGCGCCACGCACCTCGAGTCCCTTGCCCGGTACGTCGTGGAAAGGAATCACTAAGCAATGCATAAGCTGCTCTCGAAAATTGACTCGGCGGAGACACTCCGCAGCTTCTCTTTGGGTCAGTTGAATGAGCTGGGAGACGAGATCCGCGACGTCCTGTGCAATCTGCTCAGCGATCGCACCGCACATTTTGCTTCCAACCTTGGTGTGGTGGAACTCTGCCTGGCCCTGCACAGCGTCTTCGACTTTCGTCGTGACCGCCTGATCTGGGATACCGGCCATCAGATTTACCCGCACAAACTCGTGACCGGACGGTACCACGAGTTCAAGTCAATGCGCGTCAAAGGCGGATTGATGGGGTATCCCAACCCCAACGAAAGCGAATACGACCTGTTCATGACAGGACATGCCGGCAGCAGTGTTTCGACGATGCTAGGATTGCGGAGCGGTGATGACCTCAACGGCGAACCCGACCGCTACGCCGTCGCGGTAATTGGAGATGGCGCCTTCCCGTCGGGCATTGTTTACGAAGCCCTGAACAATGCAGGCGGGATGAAGAAAAAGCTGCTGATTGTGCTCAATGACAATCGCATGTCGATCTGCCCGCGTGTCGGCGGGATGGCGGATTACCTGGATCGCCTCCGCACCAATCCGTTCTACACGGGGCTGAAGTCAGAGATCGCCAAAGCACTGAACCGGGTCCCCTTGCTGGGAGATCCCACCGAACGACTCTTGGCGCAACTCAAGGAAGGCATCAAGGCGGGCCTTCACGGCGGCATGCTCTTCGAGGACCTGGGGATCCGGTACATCGGCCCCATTGACGGTCACAATATTGGCGTGATGCGCAAGTACCTCGAGATGGTCAAGACGCAGGAAGGACCAGTGCTGCTGCATGTGGTTACGGAGAAAGGACACGGCTTTCAACCCGCGGCGGACGATCCCGTTTTCTTTCACACGCCGCCCGCGTTCGAGAACGACAACGGTAAGGCCGTCCATAAGAAGAAGGGTGGCAGCAAGGTCTTTACCGATTTCGCCAGCCAAGCGATCCGCACGCAGATGCGACGCAGCGCGCAGGTCACCGTCATGACCGCCGCGATGTGCCAGGGCAACAAGCTCGAAACCATTCGCGACGAATTTCCGGACCGCTTTTTTGATACCGGAATCTGCGAATCCCACGCAGTGGCTTTCGCCGCCGGGCAGGCCAAGGCGGGACTGCGACCCATTGTCGATATCTACAGCACCTTCCTGCAACGGAGCTACGATCAGATTTTCCAGGAGGTTGCCCTCCAGGATCTCCCCGTCGTCCTCATGATGGATCGCGCTGGCTTAACCGGGCCAGACGGCCCGACACATCACGGCGTCTTCGATATCGGCTACATGCGGCTGTTCCCCAACATGGTCGTCATGGCACCGGGTGATGCGTTCGATATGACCGCGATGGTTGACTTTGCCATCCAACATCCGCACCCCTGCTCGCTGCGTTATCCCAAGGCGACCGCAAGCGTGTTGCCGGGCGAGCGTGCTCCGGTGGAATTGGGGAAGGCCGAAGTTCTCCAGTGGGGCGCAGCGGGAACGATCCTGGCCTGCGGATCGTTGGTTGCCGAATCGTTGGCAGCGGCCGAAATGCTGCGCGAGGAAGGCCTGGACGTCGGGGTCGTGAATGCCCGTTTCGCAAAACCACTCGACCGTGAGATCGTGCAGCGGGCAATCGATCAGGGCGGCTTCGTGATCACCGTCGAAGAGGGTGCCCTGATGGGCGGCTTCGGTAGTGCCGTGCTGGAATTGGCAAATCAAGAAGGCTTGGCCACGCACAACATCAGGCGATTGGGAATCCCCGATCAGTTCGTCGAACACGCCGATCGCGGCGAATTGCTGGTGGACCTGGGACTGGATGCCGCGGGCATCGCGAGAACCTGCCGCGAGTTGTCTTCCGCGCCGACGACCGCCAATCCACCGCAAGAAGTTGGGCATTAAGCGCGAGGATCATTCATGGCCAACGAGCCAGCATGGGCGAACCAGTCACATCGACGCCCCCGCGCCATCTTGCTCGGCGCCGCCGATCGGCCTCGGATTCTCGATGAAATCAATCAACTGTTGCCAGACATCAAGCGCCACGTCGACGTGGTGCATATTGCCGTCGAGTCCGACGAAGAACTTCCCGAAGTGGCTGATTTTGTCCTGGTATTTGGCGGTGATGGGTCAATGCTGCGGGCGGCCAGTCAGATGGGAAACCGCCAATTGCCGGTCGTTGGCGTCAACCTGGGTCGACTCGGGTTTCTGGCGGACCTGCCGCGTGACGCCCTGCTAGCGGCACTACCTGATATCTGTGCCGGCAGATGCCGAGTGGTCGAACATCTGATGTTTCGCGGTCAGGTGCTTCGTGCCGACCACGTGATCCATGACGAATTGGGGCTCAACGAAACGGCAATCCTGGCCGGTCCCCCCTTCTCCATCCTCTATGTCGATCTTTACGTTGACGGAGAATTGGCAACGACCTATAGTTGCGACGGTTTGATTATCAGTACGCCGGTCGGTTCGACGGCACACAGCCTGTCGACGGGCGGACCGATCCTGCGGAAGAACCTGCAGGCCTTTGTGATCTCGCCGATTAGCCCACACACTTTGACCGTTCGTCCCGTGGTCGATACCGCAGATCGCGTTTATGAAGCCGTGGTGCGTGAACCCAACGAAACAACGTCGGTCGTCATGGATGGTCGCACGATCTGCCGCTTGACAGAACGCGAGCGGGTGCGGGTCCAACGAGCTGAGCCAACATTCAAGATGGTCGAAGTCGCCGGACAAACGTATTACCGAACATTACGAGAGAAACTCGGCTGGGGCGGCAATATCGGGGACCGATAAAGCCGCCATGCTGGCAACTTCCGCCCGCACGACCGCAGCGGAGAACCCAGCAACGCGAGGCCATGCGACGCCGCTTGGCCACGTTGCCCCACCTTCACCTAACCTTTGCACGGATGCTTTGCCATGAAATCGCTTGCCCTTGCGTTGCTGCTGTTGTTTGGGTCAGGTCTTTGTTGTCTGTCGTCAACGACGCGGGCGGACGAAGACACGAATTCGCTGAGCGATGAATTAGAGGCCGCCAAACAGAAGGTGACGGCGAAACCGATCACGCTGCGCTACAAGTTTACCAAAGGCGAATCGTTGGTTTGGCGGGTCGAGCATATCGGCGCGACCGAAACGACGATCTCTGGCAACACGCAATCATCCGAGTCGCGCAGCGTCTCCACCAAAGTTTGGGAAATTTCCGGCGTCGATAGCAAGGGTAACATGACGGTGACCCATACCGTCGCCAACGTCGACATGTGGCAAAAGCTATCCGATCGACCGGAGATTCGCTTCAACAGCAAGACCGACAAGAAAGCGCCGCCGGAATACCAGCATGTCGCCAAGACGATCGGCGTTCCGCTGGCCACGGTAACATTCTCCAACGACGGCACGATCATCAAACGTGACGACTCGCGCCGCCCGGCCAATCTTGGCCTGGGCGATCTCGTCATGCTCCTGCCTCCCAAGCCGGTCAAGGTTGGCAGCCGCTGGCACGAACCGTCAGAGATTCGTATCCGCGAGAAGGACGGGCGGCAAAAGACCATCAAGACACGCAAGCAATACACGTTGAAGAAAATCGAGACGGGCGTGGCGACCATTATCGTCGAAACGCAAGTCCTCACGCCGATCAATAACAGCACCATCAAGTCCCAACTGGTTCAGCAGTTGACCAACGGCAGCATCAAGTTTGATATCGACGCGGGCCGAATCCTGAAGAAGCAAATGGAATGGGATGAAAGCGTCGTTGGCTTCAATGGTCCGGACAGCATGATGAAATACGTGGCACGTTACACCGAAGAGATGCAATCCACCACCATGGCCGACGCCGGCGAAGCGGAAGAGGCTGCGGACACGACCACTGCCCGTGCAACTCCGACCGGCGAACCGGCACTTCGCCGTTAGTGTAAGGTTTTCGCAGCGGGTACCGTTGTCCCGTGCCACGCCTGATCTTGGTGGCGCCCCAGAATCGCCCAGGCGATAACGACCAGACCGATTGTTGAGATGATCAACCAACCGGCGATCGCGATGGCAACCAGGAACCTTACCGGGATCTGCGGCGAGGGCTGGTGATATCCAACTCCGCCAACCTTCACGGGCCCGCGATAGGCGATGACAGGCAGCGCTGGCGACATCGCAGCCGCCTCTGGTTCTACAAGCCGCCGTGCCGCCGAAACCACCTGCAGAAATTCGGTCCGATATCCGTGCGGGTCACGCCCGCGCGATGCGCCAGCAATCTCCAGGACCTCGCCATAGCTGGCGCCTCCACGATGCTGTGAATTTCGTAGCAGCATGCCGAATTCGGCGACCGCGGCGGCAAACTGAAAGTCCTGGGTCGCCTGCCCAAATTCCAGGGGTGTGTTCTTGATGGGAAAGACCGCCAGTTCGCTATGATCATTGTGGGGCCGCTTGAACCGCAGCTTGAGGTTCAGCAAGTCGTCGCTATCCGCCGCTTTCGCGAGTTGCCGAGCACTCTGGTACTTCAGAGGATCCACCAGAGGTTCAATGGAATCGTCCCGACCATCAGCCAAGACCAGTTCATACAAGGCCGTGACGGTGTGTCCCGCGCCGATCTCACCGGCATCCTTCGTGTCGTCATTGAAGTCACGATCCTCGAGTCGACGGTTCTCGTAGCCAATCAACCGGTACGATGTGACATGCGCCGGATTGAACTCGATCTGAATCTTGACGTCCTTGGCGATCGTGACGAGCGTGCTGTCGAGTTGGTCCAGCAGAACTTTGCGTGCTTCCCGATCACTATCGATGAAAGCATAGTTGCCGTTCGCTTGATTTGACAGCGTCTCCAGCATCGCATCATTATGGTTGCCCATACCGAAGCCGAGCACGGACAGAAACACACCTTCGCGTGCATTTCCGGCCGCCAGTCGAACCAGGTCGCCGGTGTTGGTGGTCCCAACATTGAAGTCGCCGTCGGTGCAAAGCAGCACGCGATTGACACCCCCTGGGACGAAGTTCTGACGAGCCACGTTGTAGGCCAAACGAATGCCCTGGGCACCGTTGGTTGAACCGCCCGCGGACAAGCGAGCTACGGCATCCATGATGACATGGCGGTTGTCGCCGTGCGTCGGTGGCAACACCAGCCCGGCCGCGCCGGCATACACGACAATCGCCACGCGATCATCGTCGTTTAACTGGGTTGTCAGCAATTGCAACCCTTGCTTCACAAGACCCAGCTTGTTGGGACGATTCATCGATCCCGACACGTCGATCAGAAAGACAAGATTGCAGGCCGGACGCTGCTCCACTTCGCGGCCTTTGATGCCGACACGAGCCAGCAGATGCTCAGGCCGCCAAGGTGCGCGCGCCACTTCCATGTGCACGGCAAATGGATCATCGCCAACGGGTGGCGTGTACTGATAGTCGAAGTAATTTACCAGTTCTTCAATCCGCACAGCGTCCGGCGGCGGCAGTTCATTGCGCTGTTGAAGATACATCCGTGTCTTGGCGTACGACGCGGTGTCCACGTCAATGGAAAATGTTGATAGCGGTGACTCGCGAACGGACAGGAATTCGTTCTCGACAATCTGGTCGAAACGATCTCTGGCCTGCTCCACGACAGCAAGATTGTCGGACAGGCCTGCGACTTCGCCCAACGGAACGGTGGACGCTGACCGAATCGCCTCACGACGCTCGACCCCGGCTGGGACGTCCTCCGCGAGCCGTGAGCGACGGTGGGTTGCAAGGTCGTTCCCTGGCGCCGGCCTGCCAGCAGGCGCGGCGTTGACCGTTGGCAGCGCACGATCCGGTGCCGCGACGTTCGGGTCGGCCGCATTTGGCACGGCAGGAACCGGGCGGGAGTATGAGTCGGATTCCGCCGTTTCGGCCAGATACGACACGTCAGGGATCACAGCCGAACCCCCTTCTTGCGAAGCCGAGGGGTGCGACACAATCTCGCCGTCACCACAACCATTCACCACCACCGCAACCACAACGACGAACAATCCAACCGCGTACGCGCGCAACATGAGACAACTCCCTTTCCCAGGATTTCGCAAAATGGGACAACAATAGAACGACGACCGTCACGCAGAACTGGTTTCTTGCCTTTGATGACCCGCCAAGAGATCTGGTTATTCCAGGCAATCGCTCGAATGATCCACGCATCGGATCGCTCAACGTGCCAGCCGCCCCGCCGTGTCAATCGCCGCGTTTTCCTCGCGTGCAGCGAAACGTACACTACACGGGCCGTATTCCGACGCGATTTTCAATCCGGCCTACAATGAGATCCCAGCCAATCGGTGGCCGAAATCCCAGAGCCTGATTCCCCCTTAATCCAAGCATTCCAACGACATGCCCAGCCGTCTTCACAAAACGTTGCTCGCGACGGCGCTCGTGGTGGGGTTCATGATGCTGGCGATGGGTGTGACGTTGCCGAACTTGGTGCCGGCGCAGACGGCGTACGCGCGCACGGCCAGCTTGTTATGGAACACGTTCTGGCTGGCTGGCGTGACCGGTTCGATTGCCATTCCGCTAGGCACCGGTCTGGCGTTTGCCTTGCTTCGGACAGACGTCGTCGCTCGTCGGCCGGCCTTGTTGGTCATGGCAGCCATGTTGTTCGTCCCGCTGTACTTGCAGGCGGCCGGCTGGGATGCCGGGTTTGGCCGCCAGGGCTGGCTGTCACTTTCGCAAGGCACTCTGGCGGCGCCGTGGCTATCAGGATGGCGGGCTGTCGTTTGGATCCACTCGATCGCCGCCCTGCCCTGGGTCGTATTGATCGTGGGGATTCGGCTGCATTACGCCGAACCCGAACTCGAAGATGCTGCCTCGCTGGACGCGTCCCCCCTGCAGGTCTTCACACGCGTCACTCTGCCGCGTGCGTTCCCGGCTGTCTTGGTCGCGGCCCTGTGGATTGGCATTACGACCTCGGGGGAGATCACAGTGACCGACCTCTATCAAGTTCGCACCTACGCGGAGGAGATTTACAGCAATGTCCCTTCGTATGGCGAATTTGAAAGCCATGGTTTGGCGGCTCTGCCTGGGATTCTCGTCCTCGCAGGACTTGGACTGATCGCCATGTTCGTCGCCTCCCACGTGGTTCCACCGACTCGCGCCGCCCCCCTCCACACGCAGCGGACCATTTCGTTGGGGCCTTGGCGATGGCTCGTATCGTGCATTGTGATCTTCAGTCTTGTGATGATCGCTGGCGTGCCGCTCTTGAATCTCTGCATCAATGCCGGGATGGTCGTGCAACAAGACGACGATGGACCGCGCCGCGTCTGGTCCGCCTGGAAGTTCGTGCGAATCGTGGCAGTGAGTCCGGTGCAATTCGTCGACGAGTTCCGCTGGACCAACGTCATTGGCGGTCTGGTGGGATTGACCGCCGTGTTGCTGGCGGGGCCGCTTGCCTGGATTGCCCGCCAGCGTCGCTTTGGCGCCGGGTGGGCGTTGGTTCCCGCGGCCGTCTGCCTGGCGGTGCCCGGACCGGTGATCGGTCTGAGCGTGATCTGGCTGCTTAATCGTGATGCTTCACCTCTGTTGATTTGGGTCTATGACCACACCGTGCTGGCCCCCTGCCTGGCATCGCTGGTCCGTGCTTTCCCGATCGCCATGCTGATTTCCTGGTTCTCATTCCGAACCATCTCCGCCGACTTGATCGAATCGGCTTCGACCGAAGGTGCGGGGGCGGTGCGACGTTGGCTGCAAATCGGCGTACCTCAACGGCGACTCGCGCTCGTGGTCGCCTGGCTTGCGGCGATGGCGGTCGCGACAGGAGACCTGTCGGCTAGTATCCTCGTGACGCCGCCTGGCGTTTCGACGATCCCGGTCCGAGTCTTCGGCCTCCTCCATGCGGGGGTCGACGACCAGGTCGCTGGATTATGCCTCGCAATGGTGGGTGAATTCGTCATCCTGGCTGCGACGACCATCGTGCTGATGCGTCGCCAGGAAAACCGGGTTCGGGTCCCAGGCAGCCCGCGTGTATAATAGATCGATGCTCACACGTACCCAGCAAATCTGTCTTCTGCTCACGACCATCCTGCCGCCGAGCGCGTTGGCCGTTGATCATGTGTCACTGAAACGCGACGGTCAGCCGATTCACATCTCTGGCGAGGTTTTGGTGGAGGCCCAGGACGGCGGCCTGCTGCTGATGGATTCGTCGCGCGTGCTGTGGGCGGTCACCCCGGACGAGATCACGCGTCACGAAAAGGACCAGCAGGAATTCAAACTCTTGGACGAGGACGAAATGGCGGCTCAGCTAACGAACGAGCTGACCGGCCAATTCCGGGTCCATAAGACCGCGCACTATGTGATTTGCTACAACACGTCCGAGGCCTATGCAAAGTGGTGCGGTGCCCTGTTTGAACGGCTGTACCGGGCCTTCGGCAGCTACTGGAAGAATCGCGGATTCGAATTGGACGAACCGAAATGGCCGTTGGTCGCGCTGGTTTTCGACGATCGCCAATCCTACGCCCAGTATTCACAGGCCGAATTGGGCGACGCCACCGCATCGATCATTGGTTACTTCAGTTTACGCACCAATCGAGTCACGATGTATGACCTGACGGGCGCGAATCGAGCGGCAAATCGGGGCTTGAGTTCGGCAGCACAGATCACTCGGATCTTGTCCCGCCCCGAAGCGGAACGCACCGTGGCGACCATCATCCATGAAGCGACGCACCAACTGGCGTTCAATCGAGGATTGCAAACACGCTATGCGGACATCCCGTTATGGGTCAGCGAAGGGATCGCGATCTACTTTGAGACGCCTGACCTCCGCAGCAAGAGCGGATGGCGGAACATTGGGGGCGTGAATCACGTGCGGCTAAAAGATTTCCGACGCTACCTCAGGAGCCGACCCGCGGACTCGCTTACGACGCTCGTCTCGGACGACCAACGTTTTCGTAATGCGCGAACTGCCCCCGAGGCCTATGCCGAGGCGTGGGCGTTGAACTATTTTCTGATCCGGCAGTACCCGAAAGAACACCTCGCGTACACCAAACTACTGGCCGACAAGAAACTGCTCCTGTACGACAGTCCAGCCGAACGTCGCGAGCAATTCCAAGAGGCCTTTGGCGGCGATCTGCAGCAGTTGGACGAAGAATTCCTCCGCTACATCCGGACGGTTCGCTGACCAGTGTGTGCGACCTCGAAGGACAAGTTCACACGGTCGCATTCTGACCTGGCGATGATTCGCCGCGCCGCGGCGGCAGGCACTAAATGACCGAATGCAATCCGGCGACCATCCGGGGCCGACTCGTTCTTCGCCGCCCATTAGACTTAAC
This sequence comes from bacterium, assembly GCA_030432015.1. Classification (GTDB taxonomy): domain Bacteria; phylum Planctomycetota; class Planctomycetia; order Pirellulales; family Pirellulaceae; genus ARS98. The sequence continues at coordinate 10,383 of JAUIHJ010000012.1, read as the reverse complement.
TGCGGAAAAACGGCCAATCGGCCAATCGGCGAAAAAGGTGCCTGTCCCGCTGACCGGGTGTGCGCTGCTGAATCGCGCTCGGCCATTTAGCCTGGGGTGCCTGCGGCATGAAGAATGGCGCAACTTCACGACTGACGGTGCGGGTTTGCATTGATCCGTGTCTCACGGAAAATCCGAAAGACTGTGGGTAACCGGCCGTTCCGCTTGAACCGGCTGCCCCTTGCCGACTATCATTGGGGCACCGATTCGACCCTCCGCATTCACACCAATCCGCATTGCCCCGCCAATATCCCCAGGAGTTATTCATGACAACCACCCCCCCGATCAAGAACACCTCTCGCCGCGATTTTCTGCAAAAGTCTTCGGCCGCTGTTGTCGGAGGCTCACTGGCCGGCACCCTGGCCTCGGCACGCACCGTTCATGCGGCCGGCAGCGACGTGCTCAAGGTCGGACTGATCGGCTGTGGTGGACGCGGAAGCGGCGCGGCGGTCAACGCCATGCGTGCTGACCCCAACCTTCAGTTGGTCGCGTTGGCCGATGCATTCGAAGATCGGCTGGGTCACTGCAAGAAGATCTTGGAAAGGCAAATCGGCAACAAGTACGCCGTGACCGACGAGCAATGCTTTGTTGGATTCGATGCCTATAAGCAACTGCTGGAAACCGATGTCGATGTGGTACTGCTCTGCACGCCCCCCCATTTCCGGCCGGCCCAATTGAAAGCAGCGATCGAAGCGGGCAAACACGTTTTTTGTGAAAAGCCCGTTGCGGTGGACCCCACGGGTGTGCGGAGCGTGCTGGAGACGGTCGAACTGGCCAAGCAAAAAAACCTGAGCATCGTCTCCGGCCTCTGTTGGCGTTACGACTTGGGCGTCCGAGAGACCATGAGCAGGATCAAGGATGGGGCCATCGGCGACATTGTTGCGATTCAGGAGAACTACTTGACGGGCACGCTGTGGCACCGCGGCCGCAAGGAATCTTGGAGCGAAATGGAATACCAGATGCGGAACTGGCTCTACTTCGCCTGGCTCTCTGGAGACCATATTGTCGAGCAGCACATTCATAGTCTGGACAAGGCCCTCTGGCTGATGGACGACGAACCGCCGGTCAGCTGCATGGGCCTGGGCGGACGTCAGGTCCGAACCGACGATAAATGGGGCCATATCTACGACCATTTCGCGGTCTGTTATGAATGGGCCAATGGTGTCAAGACGTACGCTTACACCCGGCAGATGAAGGACTGCTTCAACCAGGTCGAAGACTTCGTCCTCGGCACCAAGGGCAGCGCCAAGGTCCTTGCTCATGAAGTCGCTTCCCAAGGATCGGATCAGGAAAAATGGAAATACAGTGGTCCCAAGCCGAGCATGTATGACGTCGAGCATAAAGAGTTGTTCGCCGGAATCCGCTCCGGCAAGATCCTCAATAATGGCGAGTACATGTCGTACAGCACGCTGCTGGCGATCATGGGTCGCGAAGCGTGCTACTCTGGCGAACTCATCACCTGGGAGCAGGCGATGAATTCCGAGCAAGACCTCACCCCGAAAGCGTATGCCTGGGCGGACGTTGCGGTGCCGGCCATCGCGATCCCAGGGAAGACCAACTTTGCGAAGAAGTCGTAGCGCCGCGTGGCCCGATCGTGCTCGTCCTTTGCCGGCGGCCGGAAAGACGGATCAACCACGCGCGGCAGTCTGGCCGAAGCATTAACGAAAGAAACGGCCGAGCAATTCTAAATTGCTCGGCCGTTTTCGTTGACTTACTTACGTCTCGGAGATGCGAAACTACGCATCCTTTTTCTTCTTCTTGGCACCCCGTTTGAGGCCAGCCTTTTCAATCTGCTCCGGCGTCAATAACGCACGAACCCCCTTTTGGAATTCCTGTGTAATCTCACGGACCTTCGCCAACGCAGCCTTTTCGTCCGCCGTCAGATTGACTGCGGCTTCGGCGGCTGCTTGCGCCTCCTTACCCTTCTTGCCGTCCGCCGCAGCCTTCTTGCGAGCCGCACCGAGCTCTTGACGCTTCTTGCCAATCACCTTGTTGGCTTCGGCCAGCTTGGGCTGCGCTGCTTCCTGAAGTTTCTTAATCGACGCGGTTTGCTCGGCGGTCAAATCAACCTTCGCGGTCAATTGCTTGACGACATTTGCCAGGGCGGACTGACGCCCCTTCTCGCCACCCTTCTTCTTTTTCTTCTTGGCATCTTGGGCCGCCAAGGGCAGCACCATCGCCACAGCCAAGCAAACAACAACCAAGCTCTTTAGTACATTCTTCATCAACTTGTCTCCAGAGAACACGAAATGAATGGTGTCGGGTGGCATTCCATATTTCCCCGGATCACACAATGCATGTGGGCGGACGCAACGTCATGCGACGTCCTACTGAGATCGAAATAGACGCTATCTCCAACACCGTCCAATCAGGCGAACAGCTCACGAACGACGCTGCCGTCACGGACGATGGTAATCGGTCGCCCGATCGTGGTGTGATACTCTTTGGTGTGGTCAATTCCAAGGTTGTGATAGAACGAAGCCGCCACATCGTCGGGGCTAATCGCTGCGTGGGCTGGCATGCTCGCCTTGGCGTCACTTTCGCCAACCGCCTGGCCACCGCGAACCGCACCACCTGCCATCAGCATGAACATGCAGCGGGGATAGTGATCGCGTCCCCCTTCGTCGGTCCGCGTATTGATTTTTGGCGTCCGGCCAAATTCACCCGTCACAAACACGGCTGTCGATTCCAACAGACCTTTCTCTTCGAGTCCGTTGAGTAGCGCCGCCAAGCCGACATCAAGCTTCGGCAACTGCCTGGTCGAAAGAGCAGTAAAGTTGTCGCGATGCGTATCCCAACCACCCAGGCTGAGCGTTACAAAACGGACACCGGACTCGATCAGACGGCTTGCCAGCAAACAGCTCGTCCCAAACGCATCGTCGCCAAATGGGGCGGCAAACGCGGGCGATTCTCGGCTGATATCGAAGGCCTCACGCGAACGCCGCGACGTGATGATCGAATGTGCCTGCTCGCCAAAGCGGTCCAGCCCTTCCAGCAACTGGCTGTTCTGCTCAGCGCCCTGGAAGGCGACATCCAAATCACTCAGCAGCGACTGACGCTTTTCGACTTGCTCGATGGTCAACCCGTCCCGCAACGAGATCCCACGAACGCTGAAGGGTTGCCCGGCGCGAGGTGCCGAGCCGGTGTTGAGGGGCGCGTATTTGACTCCCAGGAATCCGGGCCCCTGGCGGTCGTTCTTGGGGATGGCCACGAACGATGGCAAGTCATGCGGATTATGGTGTTCCGTCTCTTTGCTGAGCACCGCACCGTAACCGGGATACTCCAGCGACGGCAATGGACGGGAACCGGTGTTGACGTATTCCGACCCCAAGGCGTGGGCACCCAGAGTGTGAGACACCCCCCGCAAGATCGCAAACTTGTCGGCGCACTTGGCCAGATTTGGCAAGTGCTCACTGATCTGCACGCCGGTCGCATTGGTCTGAATCGGATTAAACGTCCCGCGATATTCCGCGGGTGCATCCGGCTGCAGATCAAACGTGTCCATGTGCGATGGGCCACCAGCCAGATTGATGAAGATCGCCGACTTTGCCTTGGCGCGGTTCTCAACGGCACCCGCGGCCCCGAGTTGCAAGAAGTTGGCCAGCGAAATGCCAGCTCCGCCGAGAACGCCGACTTTGAGAAAATCGCGCCGCTTAACGCCATCACATGTCTTGTGAGCTGCCATCGAGAGTATCCTTTCGTCGAAAAACGGAATCGTTTGAATTGAGATTGAGGGTTCGCCGCTGGTTGATCTCGCTAAGTAAGCCAGCGTCGCAACGATGGTTTAGTGGTTGACAATAAACTCCTTGGTGTTGAGCAGCGCCCACAAGACGTCACGCAAGCCTTCGACGGGATCATCCGCGTCACGAACGTGCTGTTGGGACCGTCCCATTTCACGTTCTTCGGGATAGCGGCACACCGTTCGCAAATAGGCATCGGTGATTAACTTGGCGACCTTTTCGTCTGTCGACGCATCGAGCTCTCCGGCAGCTTCTTCCTGCGCGGGGCGAGGTTGCATATTACGTAAGGTTTTCTCCAGTGCCGCAACCCGCCGCTCGCCGGCAGCGATTGCCTGGGCATCATCCCCCTTGCGGAGCTTGTTCAGCTTCGCCTTGGCGGCGGCAACCTGCTTTCTGAAGGCGGCAACGCGGCGGGCATCCTGTGGCCCTTGCGGGCCGCGTTTCTTGACGCCCAGCTCGTCGGCAGCATCCTGCAACCAGCTTTCCCTGCGTACGTCGATCATGCGGAGCATGGCATCATCGTTTTGCAGGAGGACCGTCTGGAGCAAGGTAGGCTCGGAAGAGCGATCACAATCGCAGTTGCTCTCGCGTGTCGAGCGGCCGAATACCGACAGGATGAAACGCTGGTCGTTATTGCCGCCTCGATTGCCGGTGCCCGCACCTGGAATCGAGATCGCACGCCCAGCGTTACCAGCCAAGAGTTCGGCTACGCGGCTATCCGACGCGGTGGCTTGCTGAATTGCGTCGTAGGCGACTTCGGCCGGCAAGCGACGTGGAATCGCATGGCTGAAATTGCGTTCGTCCCGAGCATTCGTCTCGTTGGGCTGCCAGCTCAACTGGTAGGTTCGACTGTTCGCGATCGTGCGATGGACCCATTTCATATCGAATCCACTTTCGATGAACCCGGCAGCAAGATAATCCAGCAACGCTTTGTTGCTTGGCGGATTCCCCAAACTCAGGTCATCGGCCGGCTCGACAATGCCAACGTTGAAATAGGATGCCCAGACACGATTGACAAAGGCCTTGGCAAAGAAAGGATTGTCGGGACGCCGCAGCCAATTCATCAGGTCGACACGAGGGTCTTCCAGATCCTCGACCTGAAGCGACTCGCCGCCGAGAAATTTCGCCGTCTCAAAGACCGGGAAGTCCTCATCCGCGTTTCGCGTGCGCTGAATCCGGTTACCAACCGAGGTCACCGGGAAGGGGATCGCTTTGCCCTCTTTCAGCAAGTCGGGCAGTTTCCTCCGCAGGTCGTTGCCGCGTAATCCTTTCAGGCCCAGGTCGGCCACCATTTTTTGGTATTCGGACCGGTGCTCCGCGGGAACGGCACCGGCGCGTCCCGCCACAACGCGTGAAAAGAAGTTCTTGAATTGGTGAAAATCGTCTTTTGACCACTGGTCGAACGGATGCTTATGACACTGGGCACACTGAATCCGGAGCCCCATAAACGAGTAGGCAAAACCGATCGCCCGCGCCTCGATGTCGTTTTGAAAATCACGACGAGACCAGTAGTAGGTCATCGAGGGCAGGTCCGCGTAGGTCGTGCCTTCATCGCGATAAAGCGAGCTCATCTCTTCGCAATATTCTCGATAGCTCTGATCATCACGCATGCTGGAGGCCGTAACGATGCCGGCTGCCAATTCGTCATACGGCACGTTCTGTTCGACGCGGCGCAGAATCCAGGAGTACCACTCTTGTGGCGCCGAGTTCCGCATCGGTGAAACGTTGTTCAAGTTCTGGTCGTTATTGCCGGTGAAGTCGCACAATTTGGTTGTCCACCAGGCCGCGTAGGCGGGCGTCTCCAACAACTCGTCGATTTTCTGGGCACGTTTCCCGGGATGATCATCGGCCAAGAAGGCGGCCACTTCCTGCGAGGACGGCAATGTACCGGTCAGGTCCAGGCGGACACGGCGGAGAAACGCGGCGTCGCTTGCCAGGTCTGAGGGAACGATCCCCAGCTTGCGTAGTTTCGATACGACCAGTTCGTCGACTTTCGTCGGTGTCTCAACCTCGGGGTATCGATCGCCAACCAGATCCGTTGCGGGCCGAATGACAGGAACCGCGACGACCGCCCGGTCGTAGGAAACGATCAAGTCCGTGTCACCCCGTTGGTTGCCAATCAGCAAGCCGTTGTCATCGATCTTCGCGATCAAATCGTCGTTGCTCTTGAATCGACAGAGGGGCGTCACATCCTCCCGAACTCCGTCTTCCCAGACCGCGACGACACGCAATTGGGTTTGCTCGCCTTCCTTCTGAAAGAGCACTTCGGGCGGAGTAATGTCCAGCGAAACAAGCTTCTTGACTTCGTCCTTGTCATACTTCGCACCGGCCGCAATCCAGTTCTTCAGGACATGATATTCCCAGGAACCTTTCTTGTAGCGCTGACCACCTTCATGCATATCTTCGTCGGTCGGCTTGACCAGGATCAGGCTCTCATCCGTCTCCTTGACGTCGACGCGAGGGCTCTCTTCGTCAAGCAGTGCAACGTGGTCCGCCTGGAAGTCGTAGCCAAACAGGGATAGCCGAAAGCCTCCCTGCCCCTGAAACGAACCGTGGCAAGCACGACCGTTGCAGCCCAGTCGTCCTAACAAAGGAACGACATGCTTCTGGAAATTCGGCGTCTCCTCGACATCGGCATCCTGGAAACGCTCGCCAATGGGCGGCAGAATCTCGTCCGCCGCAAATCCTGAAATCTGAACGATGGCGCACAGAGCCATGACGACAGTGACAATCGTGAACCGGTTGGTCCGCATGTTTCCCTCCGGGAGCATTGGGCGACCTAGTCGATCGTGTTAGTGGACGTTGTTGAAGACAATTTCTTGGTAGCTTTTGAGCCGGCCGCGGGCAGTCCGCTCCGGCCACCCGTCGTCACGGGTTTGGTTCGCTTCTGGGCGCTCTTGGTGAGGGTCAGCAACTGCTTTTCCAGCGTCTTTTCGCGATTTTCCTCGAGCGCTCGCAACTGCTCCTCCAGTTTGGCCAGCCGTTCCGCGGCCCGTTCGCGGTCGCGCCGCAACAGGGTGGTTCGCAAGTCGTAGATTTCGGCCAACTTTTCGCGCAAGGCGTCGTTCAAACTCGCATCATCACCCATCTGGGCCTTGGCTCCCAACATCCGCACGCGAGACTGAGCTTTCCAGAGCTGCAATTCAGCGGCATGCCGCTCGCGGCCCTCCGACTGCTTTAGCCGCAGTCGCTGGCGATTGAGTTCGCGAATGGCACGTTCATATTCCTTGGGCACGTTCTCTTTGAGACGCTCGAGCACATCGACCAACTCGCGATGATGCTGGCGAACGAATCCTTTCACCTCAGCCTCCATTTCGGCAGTGATCGGCACATCCCGTTTTGTTTTTGGAAGGTTGGCGTCCTGCCCGGTCCCTTTCCCGGCAGATTCCTTTCGGGTCGTTGGCGTTCGCGGTGCTAACGTCGCGTCTTCACGTTCACGCTGGCGCCGCCCCGGCGCGGCTGGGTCGACCACCCCTTTGCGATTCTGCGCGCTTTTCTCCTGACGTGGGCTTTTTTTTCGGTCATCCCGCTGGGCTGTACCCATGGCGCTGGTGAGCGGCACGAGGAGCGCGCAGAAAACGAGGAGCAACAAGCACGCCAGGCGCGTTCTCATAACGTTATTCCTGAGCATTCGGATCGGAAGGTAAAGTCAGAGCTGCCATCATCCAGGATGGGGCCTCAAGCCGATCGACATCGGCTTCAGCGCTGTCATGCAACTCGCCGCCTGGCCCCAGAAACTCCTCGTCAGCCGCCACGTCGAACAGTTCACGCTCGACCAACTCCGCGGTAACGAGAAACTCCGAGGTGCTGACCCACAATGAGGCCAACTCGCCTGAATCAAATCCGGCACCATCTCGAGCGGCAACGGGGTGGCCGCCGGGACTCGATCCGGAGGAAGGCACGAAACGACCGGGCTGCCAGAGGACCACGAAGGTCATGCAGGCCAAGGCGGCAACCGTCAGCCAAGCGACGGGTGCCAGCCAGACATCGCCGTGACGACGACCGACAGTGTGTTCCGAGCGGCAGGCCGCCCCACGGTCCGCGACCGACTCGATCATCGTCACGGCCTGCGTCATTTCGACCGCGCTGGCCAGGGCTTCGCGGGCTGATTGATCGTGGCGCAGAGTCGCTTCAAAGTCTGCCGCGGCGGATTCCGACAATCCGTCTGTCACGTATTGAAACGCGATCCAGTCGAGGTCCGCTGAGTTCAGTTGTTTGGGGGGATGATTCATTCGACTTCGCTTACCGATTCGGCGTTCGCTATTCAGGTTCCGTCAGTCTTGCTCGCAACTGGCCCAACGCGGCCCGCATCCTTGACAGCGCAGTTCCCAGGGGGATCTGCAATTCTTCCGCAATGACTTTGAAGGTCTTCTGCTCGTAAATTCGCATGCGAACCATGGTTCGCTGGTCCGGCGGCAATTGGTCGAGTGCTTCACGCACCCGCTCCACCACTTCATCTCTCAAGACCGATTCATCTGCCGGCGCCGCCTCGGTGATGGCCGTCCGCGCGATGCGCTGCAGGACGTTATTTCCAGTGGCTTGCCGCCGTCGTAACAGGAGAGCTTCGTTGTAGGCCACACGAAACAACCACGCCTTACGCGTCTCCTCCTGGGCCGTGTGCCCCCGTTCCACCATTTTCACCAACGCATTTTGCAGTGCGTCCCCCGCCAATTGCGGGTCACGTAACACACCGATCAAGAACCGCTGCAATTCGGCACCATGGTCGGCAAGCAGGGCCTCGATGATGGCCGGATCGATTCTTGCTTGGTTATCGGCCGTCACGCCGCCGCTCCTGGTGCCGCTGAGGGCGTTGAAAACAAGATGCGCGGATCGAGCAAATTATTTGAGCGGGCGAAATACAATTTTGACCCGTTTGCCTAACGTGATTCACTGTCGGTAATTACATCGTTGGAGAAAATCGCCGGACGCGTCCCAGTCGTCACCGATGCTACCCTCGGCAAATCAATCTGAACGAAGCTATAATGCCCTTCCGTATCAAAGCAACAGTGTACACGACTCGCTTTTCTGTGCTGGCAAGGAGCTGACCGATTGTTTGTTGGTCCCGTTTTCTTTCGTGAAGCGTCAACGACTCCTCGCCGCGCGCGTCACTACATTCTGCGCGCCGTTTACGTCCTGGCCCTGCTGGTCCTGATCTGCACCGCCTGGTTCGTGCTGGCAGGCACGCAGATCGTCCGTAACATTGGCGACATGGCCCGATTTGGCGCCACGTTGTTTCAGATTCTGGCATTGCTGCAGATGCTGGTCGTTGTCTTTCTCGCAGCGTTTGGCGTCGCCGGCGCGGTTTCCCAGGAAAAGGACCGCCGCACGTTGATCCTGCTGCTGATGACGCGACTGGGAAACAGCGAACTCGTCCTCGGCAAACTCTTGGCAGCCCTGCTGGATGTGTTTGTGATGGTCGTCGCTTCCGCGCCGGTCTTGATGCTGGTCTCCTTGTTGGGAGGGGTCGCGACGGACCAGATCCTGCGTGCCCTGTTGATTACCTTTACGACCGGGTTGGCGGCGGGCAGCTTGGGCTCGGTGTTAGCGTTATGGCGGGAAAAGACGTTTCAGACTCTATCGATGACCGCCTTAATCCTGATGATGTGGGCGGGCATCTGGGAAGCAGTAGGCGCGGGCCTGTTCTTTGAATCCGTGGCGGGCCTTTCGTGCCAAACCATCGCCACCTCGTTCAGCCCGTTGCGGGCGATCCTGGCGGCAACGACGCCGCGGGTCGCCAGTGCGCCATTCCTGGCCTGGACGGACGGCACCACGCTGTACCTCTTGTTCTCAATCGCCGGCAGCGTGCTGCTGAATGCCGTCGCCATCCTGCGTGTTCGCGCCTGGAATCCGTCACGCGAAGTGCGCCCCGGCCAGCAGGACGACGGAGAGGCAGTCGGCACGCTTGCAGCCGACACGACTTCCACCAGCCATGCGGCGGAGTCCGCCAGGGCAGGTCACGTTGATGCCCGAGTCCGCGCGGCCAGTCAATCAAGCCGCGAAGTCTGGGACAACCCGATTCTGTGGCGTGAAGTTTGTACGTGGGCCTACGGCCGCAAGGTGCAGATTGTCAGGTTCGCATACGTACTTGTCTTTGCGATGGTTTCGGCCGGTCTGCATTGGATGCTGGGGGAGGCCGCGGCGGCCGAGAACGATGCGGGGCTCGCCGGCCGGATTCCCACCGTTGCGGTCCCACTGGGGCTTTTTTGCCTGTTGAGCCTGGTGATCATCAACGCCCTGGCAGCGAACTCCATCACCAGCGAACGCGATGGCTTGGCGCTGGACATTTTGTTGGTCACCGACCTCTCCCCCCGCGAATTCGTGCTTGGCAAGCTGGCCGGCGTGCTATGGGTCACCAAGGAAATGGTCGTGCTGCCGATGGTGCTGTTCGTCTATCTGTGGTGGCAAAGCGGAATCACCACCGAGAATCTCGTCTACCTGATTGGCGGTATGCTGGTGGTGGATATTTTCGTCACGATGCTGGGGGTTCACTTCGGCATGAATTATGCAAATTCGCGGTCGGCGATCACCATCAGCCTGGGGACGGTCGTCTTTCTCTTTCTGGGCATCTGCACCTGCTTGATGATCATGATTTCAAGCAGGTGCA
>JAUIHJ010000700.1 GCA_030432015.1 bacterium | reverse complement strand
GCCGCTTCCAAGCTCAGGAGGGCTTGCTTCTTCTCGGTGATGTCCTCTGAAATCCCCAGCAGGATTTTTGGAACGCCCGCTTCGTCACAGATCGGAATCTTCTTTGTGTGCAACAGGCGAAGTCCTTTCTCGGTCAGAAGCTCCTCCTCCTCAATTTCGACCATCTCATTTCCCTGGAGCACATCGCGATCCTTTCGAGTAAAAAACTCCGCTTCGTCTTGCGGGTAGAGATCGAAGTCTGTTTTGCCGATCAGCTGATCGCGGGGCAAACCAACCAGTTCTTCGCCGGCCTTGTTAAAACGGACGATGCGGAGATCCTGGGCGTCCTTCATGAACAGCATGGTGGGAATATTGTCGACAACTGAATCCAGGAACGCATTCGCAGTCCGCAATTCACGTTCGGCGCGGGCACGCTCCTTGAGTTCCGTCTCCAACTGTTGGTTGGATTCCGCGAGCCGAGCTGCCTGGCGTTCAAGATCGATTAACGACGCCTCAACAGCGTCCGCCATGTTGTCAAATGCGGCGGCCAGCCTGCCGATTTCATTCTGCCCTTGCATTCTGCAACGGATGCTCCGATCCCCCTCGGCGAGTTTGGTTGCAACGGCAGCCAAGTGTCGCAGTGGCGCAACCAGTCGCCCTGCCAGCCAGGCAGCAAGGACGACAACGGTGACCCCGATCCCCAGGCTCAGCAGCACGGTGGCTCGCATCAACTTTGTCAGCGGAGCAAAGGCTTCGTCGTGATCAATCTCCGCGATGCAAGCCCAGTCGGTCCCTGCCACGCGCGACCAGCCGCCGACCACGCGACGGCGACGAATGCCTTCGTACCCCTGAAGGTCGAAGTCAAACGTCGGGGCGTTGGGGCCGAACAAGCGACGGCTCTTCTGAAATGCCACACTCCGGCCGCTGCCGCTGGGATTGAGCAAGCTCAATTCAAGCATCGCCCGACGGTCGATCCGGCCCTTTCGCTTAAGCTCAGCCTCAAACGACGACGGCGACAGCAGGGTCCCAGCGCGGTCAATAACGTAGACGTCACTGGTCGACAGCAGTTCCGAATAGCTGGCGCCGCGCAACAACTTGTCACCGATGGTGAGCACTCCGACACGGACGCGAACGACACCGTACAATTCCGTGCCTTCATGAATGGGCGCCGCAATGAACATCGTGGGAACCCCCGCCGCAAGCATCCGATTCTCATCCGGCAACCGCACCTTCGCCGCGAATATGGGGGATGTCCATAGCCTGTCACGGGCTGCGTTGAACCCCAGCAATTCGTCCACGGTGTTCACCTCGAGTTCCTCCCCAGTACTCGCCAGGATCACCTTTCCCGTGATCGGGTCATGCAGCGTGATCTCCTGGATAAAGGAGTGGCCGAGCGTGTTCATATCGAGTTCACGTTTCAAGCGGTACAGCCGCTGAAAATACTCGTCATGCTCGGGCGTGAGTCGCTTGAGATGCCGCATCTCCTCCTTCAATGACGGGCTATTGGCAATCGCGGTGACGGCCTCTTGGCGGGATTGCAACCAACCCGCAACACTGGATGCACTTTCTTCGGCGGAAAGCTTGAGCAGCCGGCGCAGGTTGGATTCATGTGCCTGCTCGAGCATCCAATAGTGTCCGATGCCCAGCCCTACGGCGGCGATCATGGTGGCCAGCAACGTGACGAGCACGACGCTGGTGCGAAAACTGGAACGGTACGACTTCACGGCTCCACCTCAATGAAATCGCCTTCGTCATACAACGCGTGAAACATCTTTGTGGCATTCGCCGCGAAGGCCGTCTTGGCCTTTTCAAGCCGATCGAACGTCGCCGATTGTTCGTCACCCATGGCGTCCTGCCATTGGGCGAGCACCCGCCAACGTTGTTCGAAATCTCGCCAAGACTGCTCGAAGGCCTTGCGATTCGTCGCCTGGACTGACGTCACAGCCGCTTGAAAATTCGTTCGCACCTCTCCCTGGTACCCCCGGACGTCGGCCATTGCCCGCAGCGCGGCGAACTGTTGCTCGGCGGAAACTCCGTCGATTCCCAACTCAATCAGATGACTGATTTCGGTGAACATTGCGTGCCCGTGCAGTCTTGCTTCGGCCAGGAACGCCTGCGGTAAGAACGGTCGTGGACGAAGCGGGTCCTTGCTGCTCCAGACGATCTTGAATTGTCCGTCGTGCCGAATTTTTCCAATTCGCGCGACCTTCCACGTGTGCAGATTGCGGGGATCAATCCGCACCAACCCTTCCGGCGCGGTGAAGACCAGACCACGCACGGCCCGCCGCACGTCATCAATCTCAATCGACTTTGCACGCTCGGCTGCTTTGGCAAACAGGTGGACCTGCACGTAGGCCGCCTCAATCGGATCATCCGTAACGCGTTCCGGCCCGTATCGTGTTTTGAAGGCTCGGACAAACCGCCGATTGGCAGGCGTATCGACACTCTGAAAATAGCTCCAACTGCAGTAGTGCCCAGCAGTCAGCGTCACGCCGATGTCCCGCAACTCATCTTCGGCAATGCTGAACGACAAGACCGGAATCTCGCGTGGACCGATCCCCGCGTCGCGCAAGGCCGAGAAAAAGGCGCGATTGCTACTGCCATTGATGGTGTTCAGGATGACGTCCGGCTGGACGCGTTGAACCTCTGCGATCACATCCGCAAAGTTCGTTTCGCCGAGAGGTCGATACACCTCGCCCACCGGCGCCGTGCCGGCATCAGCAAGTTGTAACTTGATAATTTCATTCGCCTGGCGTGGAAACACATAGTCCGATCCAACCAGAAACATCTTTGATCCGAATTCCTCGCGGCACCATGCCACCGCCGGAATGATCTGCTGATTCGGCGTTGCTCCGGTATAGATGATGTTCCGTGACCGCTCGTTACCTTCGTACTGAACGGGGTACCAGAGGAGATGGTCGTGTTTTTCCAGCACCGGCAAGACCGCCTGACGACTCGCCGACGTCCAACAACCAAACAGGGACGCCACGCCGTCCTCCACGATCAGCTTTTCCGCCTGGCGCGCAAACGTCGGCCAATCCGATGCGCCGTCTTCAATCACCGCCTGAAGCGGACGTCCCAGCACGCCGCCCTTGGCGTTAATTTCATCGACCGCCATGGTGATCGCATCGACCAAAGACCGTTCGCTGATCGCCATCGTGCCGGTGAGCGAATGCAGGACGCCAACCTTGATCGGCGATACCTCGGCAGCGGCGGGAGGTTGTTGGGCGGCCAGGAGAATCGGCATGCCGAGCGTCAGCACAACCGAGAACAGGATGACCTGCATGCGCGACATGTCGCCACCTCCAATCGAACGGCCGTCTCCAATTCAAATCGTACGGTGCCCGCGAGCCGACGACGTCGGTTCGTCCACGACCCAGATCAGCGGCGTCCACGCCGCCAACCTCATGATAACCGTACCACGGCGCGAGGCGAGCGTCCGGCCGGAAATTACGTCAAGCATCTCGTGAAAATAAATCAACCTCTGCCCCCTTCAACATGTTTGACATGTTAAGTTACGCTGGTCTCTACGGTTTACGTTGGAACTACCGAAACAACCTTTTTTGCACGACTTCGCGGCCCCGACAGCCCACCCTTTGAATCATTTGCCCCTATGACGCTTGACAAGTCCAACACCCGCGTACAAAAGATGTTTGGTGAGATTGCCCCCCGATACGATCTCATGAACCATCTCCTGTCATTGAATGTTGACCGTTACTGGCGGTGGCGGACGGTCAACCTCGCTCCGCCGCGGGGCACCTCGCCGATCCTGGATGTCTGTACGGGCACCGGCGATCTGGCACTTGCCTATTGCCGGCGAACCGCGGGCGCGACACGCGTGATCGGAACCGACTTTTGCACCGAGATGTTGCAGATCGGACAGAAAAAGAAAACCCGCGCGGGCCTCAACGGGCAAGTCACGTTTGTCGAAGCGGACACGCAGCAATTGCCCTTCGCGTCCGACCAGTTTCAGTTGGTCACCGTTGCCTTTGGCTTGCGTAACGTCGCTGACACGGACCGTGGACTGGCAGAAATGGTCCGCGTTTGCCAGCCCGGTGGGCGCGTCGCCGTGCTGGAATTCTCGATGCCCCGCTGGCAACCCTTCAAGGGCATCTATAGTCTTTACTTTCGCTACGTCCTGCCGAAAGTCGGACAATGGATGGCGCGCAATCGGCAAGAGGCGTACCGCTACCTGCCAGAGAGCGTCAGCCAGTTCCCCTCCGGCGAGGCACTCGTCACTCGATTGACGGCCGCAGGACTCGCACAAGTTGAGATGCACCCGTTCACGTTGGGCATCGCCACACTCTATGTGGGCACCAAGTCGGATCAGGAAACCACGGCCTCGCCGAGGACCGACATGGAGTTGGCAGGCAGCCACCCGACAGACGACGCGACTGCGGATTCGAAGATGGACGACCACACCACCGAGTCGTCGGATTGCGTGGCGCCATGAACGAGC
>JAUIHJ010000699.1 GCA_030432015.1 bacterium | reverse complement strand
TCCCGTCGGTTTTCCAGAATTCGAATCCACTGCTGCCGTCGTACGCTTCGAAGAAGATCTCCCCGTTGAATTCGGTGAAACCGTAAGGGTACGAGCCCTCGCTGCTCGGATTGATTTCCTTGACCAGGACGGTGCCCCCGACGGTGCCGTCGGTTTTCCAGACCTCCGGGCCTGTCGTTCCGTCATCCGCTTGAAAGTAGATCTCCGAGCCGATCGTGGTCAAACGACTTGGATCGGAACCGTCAGTCGTTGGATTGATCTCCTTGAAGAGCGTCGTTCCAGCAGGCGTTCCATCGGATGTCCAGAGTTCGAATCCACGGTCACCGTCATTGGCTTGGAAAAACAGCGTCCCGCCCAGGTTTGCTAACGCGGCGGGTGCGGAACCCAAACTGCCGGGGTTGATGTCCTTGACCAGGGTCGTGCCAACGTCCGTCCCGTCAGATTTCCACAGTTCGTCACCTACGGATCCGTCGTTGGCGCGAAAAAAGAGAGTCCCATGAACGTTCGCAAAGAACGACGGATTCGAATTACGCCCCGGCGGTGCGATATCCTTGACCAGCATTGTGCCAGCGGACGTTCCGTCGCTGACCCATAACTCGCGCTCCGATGTTGGCGCGGTGGCAATGAAGAACAGCTTGTCTTCGACCACAAAGAACCGGAAGGGATTTGAATTGGCATTGTTGGGGTTGATGTCTTTGACCATCACCGTCCCACCGCTGGTCCCATCCGACTCCCAAAGTTCACGCCCGGAGATCCCATCGTTGGCTTCGAAAAATAACTTCCCGTTGAAGCTGGTCAATTCGTTTGGGAACGAGCTCGATCCGGACCTGATGTCCTTGACCATCACCGTTCCTGCCGTGGTCCCGTCGGATTTCCAGAGCTCTCGGCCGTGGGTTTCGTCGACTGCCGTGAAGAAGAGCGTGCTGCCGACCGTCGTGAAATTGCTCGGCTGGGACGATTCGAAGCCAGGGTTGATGTCTTTGACCAGCACGGTGCCGCCGGGCGTACCGTCCGTCTTCCAAAGTTCGATCCCTTTGTTATCACGGCTCGCGGAAAAGAACGTGGTCCCGCCGGCAACAGTGATGAGTTCGACCGCGGCCGACGAGACACCGATATCGCCCAGCAACTGCGGATCGGCCGACAGCATCCACCGTGACTCAAGGAATTCGAGCCGCGTTTGTCGTGCGAGTGCGGAACGAAACTCGCCGCGTCGTTCTTTTTGCAGACTGCCCCCCCTTAAACTTTTCAATTGCTGAATGAGCTTGCGGAGCATCAGGAGATATTCCTTTCCTGCTGACGATGACCAAGCGATCGTGAAGTCAACAAGTGGCTTGCCGAATTGAAGCACTCGTTTGTAACAGGCTTGGTCGCCGACGTGAAAGCAAGGGGCCAGCTTGCCGCGATCCCGATTCCGGACCGCCGCAATTCCAGCGCCGACGCAACGCGCGTCCCCCCGCCACTGTTTCAATCTGCGCAGCGAGAAAAGTCGAATGGAATACGGATCACGCAGATTGGAAATCATAGTACCGATGTGCATTATTGGCGTCAACTAATCCATTACGATGGGTCACTCATTTGGCTGGTGACCAGGGCTGCGGCACTGCCGATTCAGTGTGTTTGCGCGTGGACAGCGTCGACAGATCGACTAAAGTAGGGGCTCGCCGGTCCCCTGCAGGGCGAGGCGACGCTTGGCATGGCATGCGCGTTGAGTGATGCTCGATTCGGAGGATCGCAAGGGTGATTGGGACTTTTCTGCCGCAACTCGCTCGACGATTGGCTTCGCGAGCATGTTCCAGCACGTGCTGGTTCGCGGGTCGTGTGGCGGGATCAGTCGTTGCCTCTTGGTCGCCACGACGCATCGGCGGGCACAAAGCAGCTCGATTGCTCACGCAGCATGTACGCCGGGCCACGCACGTTTCCAAGGGACCATGTTTTAAGGGTACAGCCCCAATTGTCTGACTCCGCCGCCCAGTCCGGTCAAACGCCTTCCCCGGAATCCGGTCCCCGTTCGTCGTTGCGCGAAGTGAGGTTTCGACATTCCGAGCAATTCGTGCCGATTTTACGTGCCCTGCGGACTTCGTTACTTGTCTCCACCTATGCTGCAGGAAAGCTGGCTGTGGTCGGCACCGACGAGAACGGCCTGACGTTAACATTCCAGAACTTTGATCAATGCATGGGTGTGGCGGTTGGCAGCAACAGGTTGGCTGTGGGGACACGTCATCAGATCTGGTTTCTAAACCGGGCCTCGGATCTGGCCAGTCAGTTGCAACCGGCCGGTCGGTATGACACCTGTTTCCTGACGCGAAGTTCTGCGGTTACGGGGCGGATTCACGGCCACGACCTGGTCTGGGCCGGAGATGAGCTCTGGGTCGTGAACACGTTATTTTCGTGCCTCTGCACGTTGCACGATGATTTTAACTTCGTCCCTCGGTGGCAGCCTACGTTTATCTCGTCCTTGGCAGCGCAGGACCGGTGCCATCTGAATGGCCTGGCGATGCAGGGCGGTCGGCCCAAGTATGTCACCGCCATGGCAGAATCGGACGAACCGGCTGGCTGGAGACCGACCAAGGATGAGAGCGGTTGCCTCGTCGACGTGCCGACTGGCGAAACGATTGTTCGTGGACTCGCCATGCCCCATTCGCCACGATTGCACGACGGGCGGTTGTGGGTCTTGAACTCTGGCTGCGGCCAACTCGGCGTCGTTGATGTTGCCGCCGGTCGCTTCGAGCCGGTTGAAAGGCTGCCGGGCTATACGCGGGGACTGGCATTTGCCGGTCCATTCGCGTTCGTCGGGCTCTCACAGATCCGGGAGACCGCCGTCTTCGGCGGCATGCCGATCGCCGAGCATCAGGGGGAACTGCGCTGCGGGGTCGGTGTCGTCGACCTGCGTAGCGGGAAAAGCGTGGCCTACCTGGAGTTTGTCTCCGGCGTCAACGAGATTTTTTCCGTTGAAGTACTTCCCGGTTTCGTCCAGCCGTTGGTCGTTGGCCCTGCGCCCGATGCGGATGATCGGGAGGATGTCTGGGTGGTTCCCCCCGCCGGCACCATTCCGCCCACGAACTGACCTGGGTAATTGAACCAAGCCCCCGCGTTTCGTGGCGCGGTCGAACCAGGACCATGTTCATGCCGGCCCATATATTCATGCCAGCCCAGACGGCGGGCGTTGGCCGTGACTACTCGCCGAAGTCGCTTTCCTTAAGAATGTACGAGCTGTACGGCATGTCCGACCGATCATCACGGGGAGTCAGCAGCGACTGGTACACATGATAAACCATGGTGTCGCTCAAGAACTTCGTACTGCCATCCGCGAACGCCGCGTTCACGCCACCGGAATGGGCGCTCGAAGGCCGGGCATGTTCCGCGGCGGTGACTGCCATCAACGTTTTCTTCTCGCCATTGATTCGCGCGACCGGGGGCACGGCGGTCGGCGCAATCGCCGTTTTGGTAATCCAATTCGGATTTACGGGAGCACCAGGCTCATTGGCATAAAGCCAGACCATGCCTGTCGGCCAGCCGACAGCATCCCAATTCCCTGCCACCAAGTTTTCTGAGAACAGTAGCGTGTTGACCTTCCCGTCGCGAAGGTCCGTGGAACTGACCGTAATCAGGTTCTTGCCGATGCTCCAGCCATTGGCCGCTGCGCTCAGCCGGTCGACGAAAACGGCATTGTCTTTGCGGTGGGCGTCCCAATAGTCGTAACCAGCCCCAGGCGCCGACAAGGCGACCGCGCCGCTAAATGGTGCACCGTCTGCGGCGCGGGGCCAGAATCCCAAGTTCGCAATGTAACTATTGCTGGCCACCCGGTTGTCGCGGCCAGGCTGACTTGGGCAATACATCAATTGCAAGAACGGCCGGATGTTCGGGTCGGTCGCCAGAACTGAGCTATCCGACCATCGATCCCACAGTTGTTGTTGTTCGAGGTCCGGGAGCAGCGGGACGACCCAGTTGGCCGTCTTCCCACCCACGGCTTCCATCCGCCCGGGCATTCGTTGCTTGCGGGATTCATAGTTGACCGAGGCCACAGCAAGTTGCTTCAGTTTGTTTACGCATGCGGCCCTTCGAGCTGCTTCCCGGGCATACTGAACCGCTGGAAGTAACAACCCGGCGATGATGCCGATAATGGCAATCACAACCAGCAATTCGACGAGTGTAAATGCGCTGCGTGACCGAGTCATGACGGTCCCCTCCTCTAAAAGAGAAACAACCAGTGAACGAGGCTGGGAAGAAGATGTGAATAAGACTAGCTACATGTTCGCAAAAACGAGGGCATAAGTCCACTGGTTTTGCGAAATCTCGCGATTCAACGTCGAGAATGCCGACCCACCGACAGTGTGGTTATTTTGCTCGACGCACCCGAATTCGTCACGATTCGACGAGACGCGTGTCGCGCCGTCACTTGGCGGGCAATCCGCGTTCGGATAGATTTGGGAAACCCCTTTCGTCGGGCGTGACTGCTGCCATTTGAGTT
>JAUIHJ010000698.1 GCA_030432015.1 bacterium | reverse complement strand
CCGCCGTTGACGCCCTCCTTGAAGTCAATCAACCCGCGGAGGGTGTAGCGTTGCCGCGATTCCTCGTTAATCGCATCGGAGAACCGCCAGTAGGCGTCCTGGTCGTTGGCCCGCGCCGCCACCTGGATGTCGGCGATCACTTGCGGCTCCCAGCCGTGCTTTTCACCTTTGGCCCGCCAGTGGAATTCTCCTGGGTTGGGCAGCGAGGTGGTTCCTGACTCGCGGAGCGGAAAGCCCAGTTCGTGGCGCCGCAGCATTTCGGCCGCCAGCACGTCGAAGCTGACCCCTTGGACGCGGCTGGCGGTTTGGGTGAAGCAACGTTCAATCACTTCGTCCTTGATGCCAACGGCTTCAAAGATCTGGGCGGCCTTATAGGATTGCAGGGTCGAAATTCCCATCTTGGCCATGACTTTGAGCATGCCTTTGGCGACACCCTTGCAATACGCGGCGACCAGCTTTTCGTCGTTGTCGAACTCCAGCGGGTCGAGCCGATCTTCGCGGCGGGCCTGCCAGAGGGCCTCGAAGGCCAGGTACGGGTTGATGGCGTCCGCGCCATAGCCAATCAGCAGGCAGTGGTGATGCACTTCGCGGGCTTCGCCGGTTTCGAGCAAAATGCCGATCTGGGTCCGCAACGCCTTGCGAACCAGATGATGATGCACGCCGCCGCAGGCCAGCAGAGTGCTCAGCGGCACGCGGTCCTCGCTGACGGCCCGGTCGGAGAGAATGACCAGGCTGTAGCCGTCCTTAATCGCCTGCTCGGTTTCCTCACAAATGCGTTCCAGCGCCGGTACCACGCCGGCCGCACCGTCGCTGCGTGCAAAGGTGATGTCGACGGTCTTGGCTTTCCAGCCGCGATGATCCATGCGACTGATGGCGCTGAGCTGTTCATTGGTCAAGATCGGTTGGGGCAGCCGCAGGCGATGCGCATGTTCGGCGGTGGTCTCCAGCAGGTTGGCTTCCGGACCGATGTAACACTCCAGCGACATGATGATCTCTTCGCGGATCGAATCGATCGCCGGATTGGTCACCTGTGCAAAGAGTTGCTTGAAATAGTCGTACAGCATCCTGGGCTTGTCGCTGAGGCAGGCCAGGGCGGAATCGTTGCCCATCGACCCGACGGGATCTCGCTTTTGATGGACCAGCGGTTCCAGCATGAACTGCATGGTTTCCATCGTGTACCCAAAGGCCCGCATCCGCGCCATCAACGTTTCGGGATCAAAGCCATGCGGCTCTTTTTGCGGCCGAAGATCATCCAGTTCGATCCGCTGTTCGCGCAGCCACTGGCCATACGGACGCCGACCGGCGATTTCCTCTTTCACTTCCTCGTCGGGTACCAGCCGGCCTTGCTCGAAGTCGACCAGGAAGATCTTGCCCGGCTGCAGGCGGCCCTTCTGCTTGACGTTGCTGGGATCGACCTGCAGCACCCCCACTTCGCTGGCCATGATCACGTGGTCGTCGTGCGTCAGGTAATAGCGGCTGGGACGCAGCCCGTTCCGATCAAGGACGGCGCCGATGTAGTGCCCATCGGTGAAGACGACCGAGGCCGGCCCGTCCCAGGGCTCCATCAGGCAAGAGTGGTATTCGTAGAAAGCGCGCTTGTTTTCGGGCATCGTGTCGTGCTTTTGCCACGCTTCGGGAATCATCATCATGATGGCTTCCTGGAGCGACCGGCCCGACATCAGTAAGAACTCGAGGGCGTTGTCAAAGCTCCCCGAGTCACTACAGTCGGGTTCCATGACAGGGAAGACCTTGCCCAATTCGGCGCCGAAGCGGTCGCTCTGCGCCTGGCCTTCGCGGGCACGCATCCAATTGATGTTGCCGCGCATGGTGTTAATCTCGCCGTTGTGGCTCATGAAGCGGTTCGGCTGCGCGCGATCCCAACTGGGAAAAGTGTTCGTTGAAAATCGCGAATGCACCATGGCCAGATGCGATGTGTAGTCGGTATCCCGCAGGTCGGGGAAAAACTCCATTAACTGCAACGTCCGGAGCATCCCCTTATAAATCATGACTTTCGTTGACAGGCTGCAAACGTAGAACATCTTCCGCTGCGTAAGCGAATCGTCGGTTCGCAGCTGGTGGCTGGCCTGCTTGCGAATGAGGTACAGCTGCCGTTCAAAATCGTCGCCCGACAGGCCGTCACCGGCCGCGATGAATAACTGTTCCATGAAAGGGGCGGCACGAAGGGCTGCGGGCCCAATGTCGGCCCGCTTGGCATCGGTCGGCACCGGACGCCAGCCAACCAGCCGCTGGCCCTGTTGGTCAATCAGGGCTTCGATGGCCGCTTTGCAGCGCGCACGCTCGCCGGCATCTTGCGGGAGAAAGACGACGCCCGCACCAAACTGCCCCGGATCGGGCAGGGTGGTCTTCAGGTCATCGCGGGCAACCTTGGCAAGAAATTCGTGGGGCAGGGCGGTCATGATCCCCGCGCCGTCACCCGTATTGGGCTCACAGCCGCACGCGCCGCGGTGTTCCATGCTCTTGAGCACCGTGTAGGCATCTTGCACGATCTTGTGAGAACGCTGGCCCTTGATGTGGGCGACAAAGCCGACGCCGCAACTGTCGTGTTCGAAGGCGGGATCGTACAACCCAACTTTGTTGGGCAAGCCAAACTGATTCTGTCCACTCATAGGTTTCACCATTTTAATTTGCCAGGGAATGCCTGACCTGAATCGCAGCCGCGAAGCGCTTGTTATTTCGCGCGCTGCTTTGCCATTTGGATTTCTTGTGCTTCAGCAGAGTTTTGTTGGGGGCGCGCGCCAACCGGCAATTCGGTCGCTTCACCCAACTCGCTTGCGGTGGCGTCGATGGTGCCCCGCAACAGTTGCTTGAATCGTTGCGCCGTTTTACCAAGTTCGGCACCCCGGCGGTGGATAATTCCCAGCGGGCGAACAAGTTCGACGTCCGACAATCGAGCCGTAACCAGGCTGCCACCCGCCAGTTCGCGGGTAACCGTTGGCAGCGGCAATAACGTGACCCCCGCGCCGATCTCCACGGCACGCTTCAGCGTCTCGATATTGTCAAACTCCATGACGACGTCCACCTGGACGTCGCGCGACGCCAGCGTCTTGTCGATTTCATGCCGGATTTGCAGGTCCGAGTCAAAGCCGACGAATGATTCACCCGCCAGATCGGTGATCGCAACCTCGGGGCTGCCGGCGAGGCGGTGGTCCGGCGAGCACACAAATACCATCGGCTCGTCACGCCACGTCAGTGATTTCATCGTTCGAGACGAGCGTGGGTAGCTGACCAATCCTAGATCGACCCGATCGCTCTGTACCAAGTCGTAGACCTTATCCGGATGCTGGTACTGGAGCCGCACATTGGCCTTGGGATAACGGCGGAGAAAATCCTGCACGAACTGGCTCATGTGACTAAACCCAACCGAATAGATGGAGGCCACCATGACGCGCCCGGCAACTTCGTCATGCAACGAGCGGACCGCCTCTTCCAACGCATCGTACCGCTTGACCAACTGCCGGCACCCGTCGTAATACGTTTGACCCTCTTCGGTTAGGGTGAATGGCCGCTTAGATCGGTCGAGCAGCCGGACCCCCAGATGGTCTTCGAGCTGATGGATCATATGGCTCGCGCCAGACTGCGTCATGCCATTGGCGTCGGCAGCCTGTGAGAACGAGCGTCGACCGACGACGTCACAGAATACTTTGAGGGTCTTGAAGTGCATCGAAAGGCGACGCCTGATAAGCAGGGGAAATGCAACGCGATCGCAGAATTAGTAGCGAACATGCCAGCGTATTCACTCGATGGGCCAGCGTCAACGGGTCGGATCGGCGGCGGGCTGGCTCGAAATTGCGGTCGGCCCGATCCGGTCTGCGATTCGCCAGTCAAGCCACCAGCGATCGGGATCGATGCCGGAAACACCGTAAAAACCGAGGTGTCCGCCGCAAGTGGCGACATGGAGCTCGATCGCCTCGGATCGTTCGCAGGGTTGGAACAGCGCGACTGGGACCAGCGGATCGTTGGCGGCTGTGATGACCAGGGTCGGAACTCGAATCCGGGGTAGCAAGGGTGCCGCGCTGCATCGCTGGTAATAATCGTCCACGCCGCAAAAACCGCTCAGCGGTGCCGTGAACCGATCATCGAATTCGGAGATCCGGCGGGGACGTGGATGGAGCGGAATGGCCGCGATTTCCTCCGAGTAGGCGCGCCGCTTGCGAATCTGAGCGACGAGGCGGCTCACGAAATTGTGCTGATACAGCCGATTGAACCCTCGCTCGATGAGCGCACAGCAGGCAGCCAGGTCGATGGGCGGCGCCACCGCGATGGCCCGGTCCAAGTGACCGGGTGGCGAGTTGCCGGTTTCGCCCAGCAGCTTCAAGGCGATATTCCCCCCCATGGAATAGCCGACCAAGGTGACCGGCGACTCAGGGCAGAGACTGGCGATCTTTTCCAAGACGGTTGCGATGTCCTCGCTCCTGCCGGCGTGGCCCGGTCGGTTCGCCAGCGCCGCGCCAG
>JAUIHJ010000697.1 GCA_030432015.1 bacterium | reverse complement strand
TACCCGGGGAGCAGCCCCAGGTACCAGGGCTCGTGAAGCTCAACACCAACGAAAATCCCTACCCACCATCGCCCCGGGTGCTCTCGGCGATACACGGTATCGACGAGGCCCAGTTGCCCGAGTAGCCAGCTATTGAATGGATGCACAATCGCCATGAGGAAGCCGATGGCGAGGCCCATGTGCCACGGCCTTAATCGCTTCTTCTTGGTTTGTTCGTTGGCGGGCGCGTCAGTCATCTTACGTCGACTCGGTGGATGCGAGGCTGGGGATCAGTGCGGTAAAGCCGCCGAATTATCATCTCTGAATTCCCGGCTTGCAACGCCGCTGTCGCATGATGTCGAAATTGATCAGGTCGGCGTGTCACGCTCGATGGGGATCGAGGCAGTGCGGTGATTCACCTTCGTTCCCGTCGGTGGCTGATCTCGCGATCTCTTTCCCGCGGGGGATCGACCTGGGCTGCCAATTCGGCTTGCCCGTGCTCGAGTTCGGAGTTTTCGTCATGCATCGGTCATGGCACTCCCCGTGGATTTGACGGTGGTTCACGCCAATTGCCGAAAATCATGACGCCACTTATACTTCAGTCCGATCACGCCAGCCTCCTCCATTCCTGCGCCCCATGTCCGAAATCTGCCCGCCAATTTCCGTTGATCAGGCCCGCCGCCCCCTGTTTGTTGGCGTTGATGTGGGGGGAACGAGTATCAAGATTGGCGTGGTTGACGACGATGGCCGCACCATTACCGATTCACAGCTCGCCACCGACCAGCAGTTGGGCGCGCAGGATGCCATGGCACGGACGCATGCGCAGATCGATGCGGAACTCCGCGCCAGCGGGATTGCCTGGCATGAAGTTGCGGCGATCGGCCTCGGCACGCCCGGCTCGATGGACATTCCTCGCGGCTTGATCATCGAGCCGCCCAATATGCCGCACTGGCGTAATTTTCCGATCCGGGATGCACTGGCCGAGCTATGTCACAAGCCGGTCTCGTTTGCCAATGACGCCAACGCCGCCGCATTTGGAGAATATTGGATCGGCAGCGGGCGAGATTACACCAGCATGGTCATGGTTACCCTGGGAACGGGCGTCGGCGGTGGCATCATCCTGGATGGCGTCTCGCTGGATGGGGAACACAGCTTCGGATCCGAACTTGGGCACGTGATGATTGATCAGCGTGAGGACGCTCGCCTATGCGTGTGGGGCGGCGGTCGCGGGCAACTGGAAGCCTACGCCAGTGCCAGCGCGGTCACGGCGCGGGCCCGAGAATCGCTGGCCGCCGGCGCCGAATCGCGTGTCAACGCCAGGATCGCAGGCGGTGAAGCGTTGTCCCCGCTGATGCTGGCCGAGGAGGCGGAACAGGGGGACGCGTTCTCTGAGAAGATCATCCTGGAGACCGCGCGCTACTTGAGCGTGGGGGTCGTCAACGTTGTCCATACCGTCGACCCTGGCATCGTGATCATCGGCGGCGCCATGAATTTTGGCGGGCATGCCTGGGCCATCGGGCGCAAGTTCATGGCCCAACTACGGACCGAGTTTCGAAAGCTTGCCTACGGTGTCGTCCAGCAAACACCGATCGAATACGCCAGCCTGGGATCCCGCGCGGGCTACATTGGCGCAGCCGGAATCGCACGCGAAGCCTATAAACGGACGGCGCCCCCAAGTCAGAAGTAACGAGCCAGTCAAGTCGATCCGCCCACCCTCCAGATCATGCCCCCATGTCGAAGCCGCAGCTGAAACAAGAAAATATCCGCAATTTCTGCATCATCGCCCACATCGATCACGGCAAGAGCACGTTGGCGGACAGGCTGCTGGAGCAGACGGGAACCGTGAGCCAGCGCGAGATGAAGGAGCAGTTGCTGGATGACATGGCGTTGGAGCGTGCGCGCGGCATCACCATCAAAGCGCGTGCTGTCGTGCTGGAGTTTCTGCGCGATGGCGAGGTCTTTCAGCTCAACCTGATCGATACGCCCGGCCATGTTGATTTTCACTACGAGGTTTCCCGCTCGCTGGCGTGCTGCGAAGGCGCCCTGCTGCTGGTCGACGCCTTTCAGGGAGTCGAAGCCCAGACCGTCGCCAACGCCTACGCGGCGATGGAAAACGATCTGGCGATTGTCCCCGCCATCAACAAGATCGACCTCTCGCACGCCCGGCCTGACGAAGTCGCCGAGGAGATGGAGCAGTCATTAGGAGTCGATCCGTTCGATGTCGTGCGGGTCAGCGCCAAGAGTGGCATTGGAGTTGCTGAGTTGCTCGACGCCTTGGTCGACCGGATTCCAGCGCCTTCCGGCGATCCGAACGCGCCGCTCCAGGCCATGGTGTTCGATTCCAACTACGACGAATTTCGTGGCGCGATCACGTACATTCGCATCATGAACGGGACCATTCGCAAAGGCCAGAAAATTCGCTTTCTGCGCGAGGGGACCAACCACGACGTCCTGGAATTAGGCCAATTCGCCCCCCAGCGGAGGTCGTGCGATTCGTTGCATGCCGGCCAGGTCGGCTACATCATTTGCAACATCAAATCGCTCGATCAGGTCAATATCGGCGACACCGTCAGCACCATCGATAACAGCGCCACGCCGTTGCCCGGGTACAAACCACCCCAGCGAATGGTTTACTGCGGCCTCTATCCGTCCGACGGCCAAGACTTCACCGAACTGCGCGACGCATTGACAAAATTACACATCAACGATCCGAGCTTTGAATTCGAGCCGGAGACCAGCGATGCACTCGGCTTCGGATTTCGTTGCGGGTTTCTCGGACTCCTGCATATGGAGATCATCCAACAGCGACTGGAACAGGAATCCGACATCGACCTGGTGCAGACGGCCCCGAATGTGACGTACGAAATCATCACCAAACGTGGCGAGACGCTCCACATTCACAAGCCGCAGGACGTACCCGACTACGGGGACATCGAAGAATTTCGGCAGCCGATCGTGCGTGTCAACCTGATTCAGCCGACTGAGTTTATCGGCCCCGTCATGAAGTTGTGTCAGGAACGACGAGGGATCCAGATCGGCACGGAGTACCTGTCACCAACGCGGACGATGCTTTCGTACGATTTGCCCTTGGGTGAAGTCATTTACGACATGCACGACAAGCTCAAGAGCGCCACGCGCGGCTACGGCACGATGGACTACGAAGTGATCGGGTACTTTCCAGCCGACCTCGTCCGCCTGGACATTCTGGTCAACGGCAAGCGGGTCGACGCCTTGAGCTTCATTTGCAATCGCGAGGATGCCGACCGCCGTGGTCGCGCGGTGGCAAAACGACTGAAACAAGAGATTAGCCGGCACATGTTTGAAGTCGCGGTACAGGCGGCCATCGGCACCCGCGTGATCGCACGCGAGACGGTGCCCGCCATGCGGAAGAATGTCACAGCGAAATGCTACGGCGGCGACATCTCACGGAAACGCAAGCTGTGGGCCAAACAAAAAGAAGGCAAGAAGCGGATGAAATCGATCGGCCAGGTCGACATTCCGCAGAAGGCGTTCATGGCAGTCCTCGATACGGGCGAAGCCAGCAAGTGAGGCTTCCATGAACTGGCGCCGTCGATCCTTGCTGATTCTGATGGCCGGCGCAACATGCGGTCTGGCCATCGCACGCCTGCTCTGCCTGCAAGGGTGCGTCGCTCCGGTGCGAATCGCCAGCGGCTCGATGGTCCCCGTCCTGTTCGGCGCCCATTACGCGATCGTCTGTGAAGATTGCAGATTTGCCTTTCGTGCCGATGCCACGTCACCGCCAGCGACCGGCGAAGCGGTCTGTCCCAATTGCGGCTTCCCCAGTAACCGCCTCACGGTCCGGCAACTCCGTCACGGGCAGCGGGTCGTCATCGATCGCTTTCCTGAACTGATTCGGCGACCGCGCCGCTGGGACCTGGTCGCTTTCCGAGATCCGGTCGAGCCTGCCAGCAGGGCCGTGAAACGCGTGGTGGGGTTGCCGGGCGAAACCATTGCAATCCACCGGGGCGACCTCTACGTCGACGGGCAGATCGCCCGCAAGTCGATTCACGCGCAGCACGCGATGGCCGTGCTGGTGCATGACGATTCCTATCGCCCGACACGCACCGATAACCTGCCGGCGCGCTGGGAGCCGACATGCGAGCCAGCCTCAGCCAGTGGCTGGCGGCAGCGCGAGGTGGGGTATGAATTCACGCCGCCCGCGGGGCTGGATCCGGCGTCGGGAGCGGAGGCCATCGATTGGTTGGCCTACCGTAACTGGCGTTGTTTTGCCTCGCCGCTGGCACGTTCCGCCCCGACGCCTGTGCTGGATCACTACGGCTACAATCAGAATACGTCGCGAGGATTACAGGCGGTCTCCGACCTGTCGCTGGCCTGTCGCATTCGCTGGTCAGGCGACGGTCGGCTCTGGATGCGGGCGCAGACCTCGCTAGACACCTTTGTGGTTGAACTGGATCGCGGACTTCAGGCCGCGACGCTGCGCCGTGAGGGCCGCGCGGTCGGACGCTACCGGTGC
>JAUIHJ010000696.1 GCA_030432015.1 bacterium | reverse complement strand
TCTCCATTATCGATAATCTGCACCACGGGCGGCGGAGGCACATCGGCTACAACGCCGCTGACGACAAAGTTGAAGGGGCTCTCGTTGTCGTCGTTGTTGGCGAAGCTGAGTTGCCCGCTGAAAGTCCCTGTCGTCGCAGACAGCAATCGCACGGCGAACGACGTCGACGCGCCAGGCGCAACGGTGGTGTTCCCAAAACTGGAGGTTACCGCGAAGCCATTGGGCACCGTGATTGGTGCGGTTAGGGCCAGCGACGCCGTGCCAATGTTTTTGACAGTAAAGGTCTTTGTCAATGGCGAGTTAGGAGGGGTGGTGCCAAACGAGACACTGCCGGACCCATCGGCGAGTTCCTGAGTGCCGTCGAAGACTTGAATCTCCGGCCCCTGACTGAGATTGCCCACACGCTCGATGCGAATGGCGTCTGCATTCAAGTTTCCATTGGCGTCGTCCGTCAATCGTACGGCGAGTGTCGTGCCGGTAATCAGATAGGTAGCCCCCAGTCGTTCCCAGTTCGTTCCCGCCGCGGCAAAGTCATTGGGGGCCAAGCGCTGGTTGACTCGCTCGGTCGTCAAGCGACTATTGCCATCGTAGATTTCAAATGGCGAGTTGCTGGCCCGATTGGAGTAGGCCGACCAGGTGGCCGCCACCTGGTACTGGCCCGGCTGGAGGTTGCTGAATGTCCAGGTTGCCCATTCTGTTCCCGAGCCCGCGGAATTTTCATCGATGTCGTTGTAGTACCCTTGACCGGACCAACGAGCCCAACCACCGACGGTACTATAACCGTTGTCCCCATTGTCGATAATCTGGACGACGGGCGGCGGCGGAGGCGACGCGACGGTGCCGCTGATCGTAAAGTTGTAAGGGCTCTCATTGTCGTCGTTATTGGCAAAGCTAAGCTGCCCGCTGAAGGAAGCTTCCGTCGCCGATAGCAATTGCACGGAAAATGTTGTTGACGCCCCGGGCGCCACGGTCGTGTTCGCAAAGCCCGAGCTTACAATGAAGCCGTTGGGGACGGTGATCGGCCCGCTAAGTGTGAGGCTGGCGCTGCCCAGATTCTTCACGGTGAAGACCTTCGTGACGGCGGTCCCAGGCTGCGTGGTTCCGAATGAGACGCTGCCGGTGCCGTCTGCGATCTCCGTTGTTGACTGCAAGACCTGGATCTCGGGTCCTTGCGCCAAGTCACCGACCCGTTCGATGCGAATCGCGTCCGCATTCAGATTGCCATTGGCGTCGTCGGTCAATCGGACTTCGAGCGTTGTGCCGGTAATCGCAAAGGTGTCACCGAGTCGCTCCCAGTTGCTTCCCGCTGCGGCAAAGTCGTTGGCCGCCTGGCGCTGGTTGACGCGGATCGTTGCCAGTTGGCTGCCACCGTCGTAAATCGTGAACGGCGCATTGGTGGCGCGATTCGAATAGGCGTACCAGGTCGCCGCGACTTGATATTGGCCTGGCTGCAGCCCCGTGAATGACCAACTTGCGAAATCCGTGCCCGAACCCGCCATGTCCTCATGAATGTCGCTTTGGTATCCCTGGCCGACCCAACGGGTCCAAGGGCCCACCGTGCTGAAACCGATGTCACCGTTGTCCAGGATCCTGGTGGTACTGGGGACCAGCGATCCGAGGGTCACGTCAAGTTGATAAAATTGGGCCGCGTTATGTGCGCCATTGACGCGGACGATGTAGTCGCCAGGCGATAATGGAATACCGCTCAATTGTTCGGCCTGACCCAGGCCGCCGGAGTTAGCCGAGCCCAACGGCGTCGTTCCATTGCCGGCATAGAACGCCAGACTTAAATCGCTCTGGGCCGCGGCGTTAAACGAGCTTGGGGTGCCGCCCTGAGGGCCCGATTGGTACGTTGGTCCCAGCGGCCGTAGCGTTATCTGAGCCGTCGCCGCTTCGGTCGCGGTGAACCGAAAGTAGTCGATATCGGAGTTGTCGTCGATGCTGACAAAATCGACATCGTTCGTGGCAACCGGGGTGTCGGTCGCATCCCGGCCGATGGTGAACGACTGTCCGGCACCGAGCGAGCCAAGCACCGTCGCGTTCGTGGCGATATTGTTTCCCAAGCCTTCTTCGTATTGATCTCCGTACCCGCGGTGGGCCGCGAGTATGTCGTCGAACTGCGGGCCGTCGAAGCTGGTTGTCAAGAAGGGCTCCAGCAGCTTCGTTTGATTGACCGGTTCGACGTGCGAAATGCCGAGGCCGTGACCGGCTTCATGGGCCACAACATTTCGCAGGCGGATCGAGTTCCCGCTGGTGACCGCGTAAAAGCTGTCGTTGGTGTCCAGGACCATCTCCCCGAAGGCGGGGAAATAGTTGTAGGCCAAAATGTTGCTGTTGCCGTCGATGTTGTGTCCGGCGAGGCGGATATCGCCGCGTACACCGACCACACCCGGGTTGGAAAACGACTGGGGCACCCCATCGTCATGGGGCTCGTAGATGAATTCCAGCCCCGTCGTGTCACCCCAGCGACCAAAAACGTCATCCAACGCGTCGAACCAGACCTTTTCTTCGAGCACCCCAACCGCGCCGGAACCGTAAATCTGGTCAAGCCGACTGATTAGGTTGCTGCCCTGACCGGATAGCCCGCCATTGGTGTCGTTAACCGTTGGCGTGCCGTCCGGAACAATACTCCAGGTGACCCTTGTTGGTTGACCCTGGCTGAGGCCGCCGCCATCGGTCGCGGTTCCGGACCAGCGGCGGGTGTCGTTAAAGGTGAACGCCGACGGCGACGAGTCATCCGCAGCGACTGCGTGGAAGTTATCCCGATGCGCGCGAACCACGTCGTCCGACGTGCCCGGTGCATAAATGTGATGGACCGGAAGTGGATCTTCGTCCAAGAGGCCGGTGCCGTCGAGCATCAAGCGAGCTGCGAGCGACTCCATGCCGGTCGAGAGGTGTCGGAAAAATGAACGTCGTCGTGGCCGCGCACGCAGATCGCGCGCACTGAATGCCCGTGCCCCAAGCATCATGATCAGACCTTCCTGCCAAAGTTTCTGATTTCAAGCACTGGCTTGTCTACAGTTTTGCAGGCTGTCTGTCAAATAGTTTTTGTGCGGGGCGAGTTATTGACACGTCTTGTGAGCGCCCATCCGCCGGCTCGGAGTCGCCGCGGCAGGTCTTGAAAAATCAACCCGTGGATGCAAATCCCGGGTCATTCCACCAACGCCGTGTCGGTCGCGGCCAAGGGAGCGTGTGCGGCCTTTTTTCGTTCGTTGGGTGGGAGATAAGGCTTGTTGGGGATCCATTCTCTGTGCTCGGCCGGATACGCGACAACCATGCCTTGCCCGGTCGACTTGAAAAATGCTTCGGCCTCTTCTTTATCGAAGGGACGGGTGAGGTACATGCCGTCCGCGGGGGTCGTCCAGAGATACTCCAAAACGGCGATGTACTCGTAGTCCGAGGGAAAGAGACCTTGGAATTCATCGACCGTTGCGATGCTCGCCTCCGGACCTGTCGTGACTTCGACGAAGACGACGGGGCGTTCGGCTTCAAGCGTCTTGCGCAGCCCGATCAGGGCCGGTTTTTCGTAGCCTTCAATGTCGATTTTGATCAGCGCGATATTCGTAATGTTCTTCTCCGCCAACCAGTCGTCGCCCCGAACAATTCTTAACGCGAGTTCGTTTCGGTCCTGTTTGGCCCATTTGGCGTTGAAGGTTCCGCTCCCAAAGTTTTTTTCCACCGGGGCGAAGAATGGGATCTCACCATCTTGGTCACCGAGGCCGACCGGATGGACGGTCACGTTGGTCATCTTGTTGCGATCGATCATCCGCTGAAATCGCTCGATCGCCGGCGGGTATGGGTCAAAGCCGTGGACCGCGGCGGCGTGACTGGCGAGAAACAGGGAATGGTGTCCCGCATTGCACCCAACATCAATGAACACGGCGTTCTCATCGGCGCGGTTGGCCAGGTAGTCACGCATGAAGAACGCGAGGCCCTTTTCCCAGAGCCCGTAAATGAGAATATGTTCGTCGATCAAGTCGCCGGTACGGCCTTCGTATTCAAATCCGTAGTTGTTGACGACGAAGTCATAGTCGCGGTCGCGAAGCGCGGGCAACGAGCGCGGGTCGCCGAGACGTGCCAGCGCCGTCAAGCGGGTAATGACCGGCTCGGTCTCGGTCAGTTGGGTTTGCAGCGCTTCCGCCGATTCTTTCGCAACCAATGCCTGCTTCCAGAACTGAGCAGCTCCGATGATGCAGAGGCTGCAAATCACCGCCAAAGCCAGAGCGGCTCGCGAGACCGGCGGCGTGGCCGAGTGTGCGGTCGGCGCCGCCGCGTCAGGTGTGTCGTTGGCGGGGGCGTCGTCTGGGGCATCAGTAGTTGTTTGCATGGTAATCCACGACTTGAGTGAGTTGAAAAGGTTATGTCCTTCGACACGCGCCGAAATTTCGCGAGGCGGTTAGCGGTATTCGAGGTTGTCAGGCTTCGCCGCCATACCGGCCTCCAGCGGAATCGTGGCACTGACGGTCTCCGCCGGAAGCGTCTCTGGAGCGAG
>JAUIHJ010000695.1 GCA_030432015.1 bacterium | reverse complement strand
CGCTCCTGGACCAGCTCGTTTTTCGCCGTTCATTCGATCCAACTGCGGAAAAACGGCCTGTCGGCGAAAAAAGTGCCTGTCCCGCTGACGGGGTGTGCGCTGCTGGAACGCGCTCGGCGATTGAGCGCCCAGCGACGCAGCCATCCGCCGTACGCTACACCATATCGACCGGCTTCCGTGACCGCCGCTTCGCACGGCGACAGTTCTCGCAGACACCCGAGATGATCAATCGGTGTCCACCGACACGAAATCGATGTTGGCCCGCAACCGCATTCAACAACTCCAGGAGTTCGTCGCTTTGAAACTCGATTAACTCCTGACACTCCGTGCAATAGAGATGGTCATGCTGTGGATACCCATAATCATGCTCGTAGACCGAGCGGCCCGCCAGCTTGAACTCACGCAGAAGGCCGGCCTCCACAAACTCCTTGAGGGCGCGGTAAACGGTGGCCCGCCCAATGTGTCCATCCTGGCTGGCAGACGGCAATTGCTCGATCAACGACTCGGCGTCGAAATGCTCGTGGCGACTGTAGACCTGATCAAGCAATTGGCGTTTCGGCTGCGTCATTCGCTTGCCGCGACTCTGCAAGAACTCCTCGAAGCGTTCGGCGGGAGACTGCGAGACGTCGACACTGCCCAGCGAGTTTTCTTCAGCCATCGAAATGCTTAACCAATTTCATCCAGCAGGCGATCGAGGGCGACGTCCAACATGGCATCCGTCTCGTAGGTGCCCGAGGCGATTTGGGCACGGATGTCGGCAATTCGGTCCGTTCGCATTTCCGGCAGGCCGCTGGAACGACTCACCATGTCCGCTTCGGGAGAGATGTCGAGCTGGTCGACTTCGGTCAATGAACTGGCCCCGGTCGTCGCTTCGGCCTGCGAGGTACGATGCGGCGTATTAACGGGCTGTGCACCGTGCAGGTGGCTTGGTCCTTGAATCTGCATGAACTTCTTCCCCTGTCGAGCAAGCAGGTGGTGGGGGCCGTTTCCGGCACGAGCCGGTCAACTTAGCTTAACCCCGACACAAAACGCTTGCTAGTATCCGTTGAGTGGAACAACGGGACAATAACCAAGTCCCAAGGGCTCTTTCCGCTGCGAATGACTCGAATCTCGATCCTCCATCACGAACGGAGGGAGTGATCAAAAACCGATGCAGCAGTTGGAATTAGCGCTCAAAATGGACGGGATCGGTGTCCCAAACTATACGTCACGAAATCTTCAAGCGTCGCACATCCGTGTCGTAAGGCGCTGTCCATGGCGGAGAAGTGACCGTTGCGATCGCACTCCACGTATCGACGAATGGACGCTTGGGATTCGATGGTTTCTTGTTAACAACTTCCTGTATCGTTAAGAGGTGGCTTCGACGATTGTTCGGACTAGGGCTAGTCGTGACTTTGTGATGGCTTGCACCGCGAAAATGGTGCGAACTGGCAACAACGACCACGGTTTTCGCGCGACGAACGTCGAGCTCGGACAACATGACTTGTTACGGCAACAGCGTCATTGCGGTTCGCGTTGATTTTCCGCATCACGATCTTGGGGCGGAAGTATACGAGTCTGCTCGAATCGCGGCAACCTCGAACCTCGCACCGCCGAACACCAACGACGCCAGCACTGCTGTCACGCCATCGACCCAGCGCTATGCCCCTGCCGCGTCAGAATCCTGGCGGCGAAAATGGTCCGCAATCAACGTGTCAATCAGCAGTTGCATAACGTGGTAGGTAATCATCGGGAGAATGGAAACCTGCAACGACATCGCCATCAGCAACCCGACCATCAGCGTCTTCTGACTGCTAGCAAACGCAATGGCGATCTGGTCTTCGCGAGAAAAACGAAACAGCCGAGCCAACCAGACGCCGGCCACCAACATCACGGTGTGAACCGTACAGACGGCGACCGACATGGCCAGCAGCGTGAGGGGCGCCAGTTCCGCCGCCGTCGCAGTCCCCAACCGCAGACCGGTCCGAATCGCCCCAAAAAAGACCATCGACAAGATGCCGCACTGCGCCGCGATGCTCAACAGCGGCTTGTTTCGGGTCGCCCAACCGGCCAAGCGCGCGTGAAATCGCAACACCTGTGCCAGCACCATCGGCAGCACGACCAGCAGCCCCAATTTCAACGCCATCTTCGACAAGCTCAGATCGGGATTGTCGACCGATCGCCCCGTCATCGCCAGCAGCCATAATGGCGTGACAAAGAAACAGGTGCCGTTGGTGACGATGGTGACCAGAATGGAAACGGAGTCATTGCCTCCCGCCCTCCGCGTCCACACCGACGCCGAAGCCAGTGTGCAGGGTGTTGCCGCAGCGACTAGTAACCCGGGCGCCATGACCGGGTCCAACCCCAGTGAAACCGCCCACGCAAAAAGCGGCAGTAGGCCAAAGTTGATCGCCACCGCCAACAGGGGCGGCCACGGGCGTGAAATCGAGCGCCACATGGCGTTTGCCTCCAACGGCAAGGCCATTAGAAACAAGACGCTGGCGACCACGCAGTCGCGGAGGATCTTGCTTGAAGCCACCGGCTCTAAAGGCCTGGCACCCACAATCCCGATCGCCAGCACGGCAAACAGGGCGAGCAAGAACCAGCGTTGTTGGAAGAACCGTTTCACGTCATCAGATCCCATGGTCGAGCGGCGGTCGGACAATCTTCAACTTACCGGCCCGCGACCGCAACCGCTCTATCGTCCCAAAACAGCGGAGATTAGAATCGGGCGTGAGACGATGACTGCACCCATCTGACGCTTTCCCGGGCCCAGCGCGGCGCGACCGAGTGAGTCGCCTGCATGGCATTCCGCACCCCACGCATGGGGAAGCAACGATACGAAACGACGAGCGATTATGTTGCGTTATTGGACGGCTGGCGAGTCCCACGGCAAGACAATGCTGGCAATCGTGGACGGATTTCCGGCCGGCATGGAGATTAATACTGACCTGATCGACGTCGAATTGAAACGACGGCAGGGAGGCTATGGACGCGGCGGTCGCCAACGGATCGAGACCGATCGCGTCGAATTGCTGACTGGCATCTGGCAGCAGACGACGCTGGGCAGTCCGATCACCCTGCAAGTCGTGAATCGCGATTATAAGCTCGAACGGCTGGAGGACCTGCAACGTCCCCGTCCCGGACACGGCGACCTGACCGGCGCCATCAAATACCTCGGTTCCATCCGCGGCATCCTGGAACGGGCCAGTGCGCGGGAGACCTCGGTCCGCGTCGCCGCCGGCGCCCTGGCCAAACAACTGCTCGCCCAATTCAACATCACCACGATTGGCTACGTCGTCGAACTCGGTGGCGTGGAAATCCCGCCTCAAGATGCCTCGCTGGAGGAACAATTCGCACTACGCGACGCCAGCGAAATCTATTCGCTCGATCCGGATCGCGACGACGAAATCAAGAAGTTAATCGACGAAACCGGAAAACAAGGCGACACGCTGGGAGGCATCGTTGAAGTTCGCGTCGAGGGGCTCCCCTTTGGGCTTGGCACCCACGCGCAGTGGGATCTCAAACTGGACGGACGGATCGCACAGGCGGTCATGGCCGTCCAGGCGATTAAGGGCGTGGAGATCGGGTTGGGCTTTGAAGCCGCACGTCGCCCTGGCTCCCAGGTCCACGACCCCATCCATTACGACGCCGGCCAGCAGGACTCGACCAACCTGGGATATACCCGCCCAACCAATAACGCCGGCGGACTGGAAGCAGGGATGACGAACGGGCAACCGCTGGTTGTCCGCGCGGCAAAAAAGCCGATCAGCACGCTCCGCAAACCGCTCGATTCGATCAACCTTGCCTCCAAACAGGCGGAGTCAGCCGAATACGAACGGAGTGACGTCTGCGCCGTTTCGGCGGCCAGCGTGATCGTGGAGAACGTTGTTGCGTTCGAAGTGGCGCGGGCACTCGTCGAAAAATTCGGCAACGATAGCCTGGTGGAGATGCAAGCGCGAGCCGAACTGTTTCACAAGCTGGCCCGCGAACGTTAACATCCCGCGACCGCTACTGGGCCGCGTCGTAGAGATTCAACGTGAGATGGGCCTGCCCCTGATGATGGGCCTCGTGCCAACTGACGATCTGCATCACCGTCAACAGCGTCAGGCGGCGACCGTCCTTGGCCTCCCAGGCCAATTCGTTAAGCTCGCCTTCGTTCTTGTCCGCCAGAGTGCTCAGCAAGTCTTCGCGACCCGAGGCCAGCACTTCGCGAATCTCCGCGATGCTGGGAATCTGGTCATCCGGCGTACTGCCGCCCCGGAAGCGATCCCACAACTCGCGATGTCGGCCTTCCTTGGTCGCCAGACGCTCTGCGGCGAAGATCGCTTCGGTAACGCCGACGTGCATCAACTGCCACGCCACATGGGCCCTCCCCTCCCCTGGTCGCCACGCCAGGCATCCTTGCGGATCCGCCATCCCCTCAACCCGCTCGAGAATCGCCAATGTTCGAGTGCGGTTGAATTCATAACATTGACGATACGTCTCGAAAATACTCATCGTTTGTTTGCTCCGGCTGCATGAAGGGAATGACCAATCGGAAT
>JAUIHJ010000694.1 GCA_030432015.1 bacterium | reverse complement strand
TCATGGCGGTTGGTCTCATCGATATGCGTCAAGTGAGCGAGGGACGCACACCGTTCTTGCCCATCAGCTTTCCTGCTTCGGTTCGTCCAGTAAACCGCGCAGCCGGCGAACCGCACGCAGATACCGCATGCTCGCCGCCTGTTCGGACAGTTCCAGGGCGAGCGCCACTTCCTGGTTCGACAAATGCTCATAATGACGCATCACAATGATCTCGCCGTCTTGATCGGCCAACTGAGAGATTGCTTTCTCGACGTGGCGGGCCATCTCCGCCTGGGTGGCTCGTGCCGCAGGCGTCAATTCCGCGTCACACAGTTGGGCTGCCAACTGAATCGTCGACCGATCGTTTCCGGGTACCACCAACGGTTGCTCGCGATCAACACTCCGCTTGGCCGATCCGCGATGCCGACGATGCGCGTCGATGATCCGATCCTTTGCGATGTGGCGCAACCAGAGGTGAAACGGCATGGCGGGGTCATCAAGATAAACTGCCAGCCGGCGATTGGCTTCGATCAATACATCTTGAACGACGTCGCTGACGTCCACACGGCGGCGGATCTTTTGGTCCAACCGCATTTGCACCATGCGTTGGATCGCGTTTCGATGACGGTCCATCAGCGAATTGACGGCGTCACCATCCCCCTGTCGGGCCCCGTCGAGTAGCTGTTCGGTTTGATCGGTGTTTGGCCACATCGAATTATTATCAACCACTTCCTAACAAATCGGCAAGATCGGCGTTATAGAGTTAGAGTCGTTCTCCAACTCTCTCCCAGGAGTTCGCAGGCAAAACCGCAACTTGCTCCGCTGGCACGGAGTTGGCAAGTGTGCGCCTAAAGTCCTGCGGGCTGGCAATTTGCGAGGATCGTCGCTTTCAATTGGTCCCCGCGTTCGTGTAAAATCCCCATTCTGGTGAATCTGTCGAGCCCCTGGCCTCGTCTTAATTGCTGAAGAGGCACATCACGTGACCAACGTCGCTCGCAAGGGTGAGTCAATCCGCCCCACGACGAAGTGCGGAAAGCTGGAGAATGCCTTTGCGCAATACCGTAGCGAACTACTAGGCACATTGTACTACCTGGTCGGCAATTTGGAGGACGCAAACGACGCGTTACAGGAAGCATTCATTAAATGCTGGCGTCACCGCGAACAGGAGCCCGAGGTTCGGAACCTGAAAGCGTGGATCTTCCGTGTCGCCCTGAATACCGGGCGGGATATCCGCAAGACAGCCTGGCGCCGGAAGCGTCAGGGGCTGCCTGAGGATGACGGAATCATTGAATCGACGCAGGAGGGGCCCCAGGCGACAGCCGAACGCCGCGAGCAGCTACATCAGGTGAGTCAGGCGATTACCCGCCTCCGTCCTGAAGAGCAAGAAGTTTTCCTGTTGCGACAGAACGGCCAAATGAAGTACGAGGAAATCGCCGAAGCGGTCGGGATTCCCTTGGGAACGGTAAAAACCCGCATGCGAAGAGCACTATCGGAATTGCGTGAGGCCTTGAATGATTCGTAAACGACGACGAACTACGCCGGTCCGACACGACCAGGAGAAATGATTCGCGGCGACTCACGGTAACAGATCGAGCATGTAGCGCTCGGACCTAACCTGTGAACGTCGCCAGACCCCCTCGCATCAGTGATCTAGAAAATATTGCCAGCGGAATTCTTGAGGGCCGAACAGCATTTCAGCCAACGGCGACCCTTCAATGGTCAAACGATCGGCCACTGAGGTGCGGTTTGCTGCCGCAGACGGCTGACTTACACTTGCCAACCGAACGATTGCCATGAGTTCGAACGAACAACTCGAACAAACCCTGTGGGAACTAGCCTACCAACTGCTCCCACCCGAGGAAGAAGCTGCGCTGCTGCAGAATATCACCTCGGATCCCGCTGTGGCCCGGGCTTATGCCAAAGTTCAGTTGCAAGTCGACCTGGCCGCCGCGGCTGCGAAATGCGACGACACCCGCGGCCGTGTCGTCCCGCCGGACGATGCGATCAGCACCCTGAACGACGATGCAGGCACGGACTTCACCCTGGCGAAGAAGCCGGCGGCGGACGCTTCGCGAAAACGTTCGGGCGCACGACGCGTTGCCAACTGGATCGTCGCCGTCGCGGCCATGGGTTTGCTGGTCATGTCGGCCTTCGCCCTGACCCAGCTTCGATCCCCGACAACCCGCCAACTCGCCGCCCTGGAGGAAGACGCCGGAGAACAGGAAGCCGACTTCGAGTTTGGTAGGACTGCCGCGCGAAACCAGCCCGGTCCAGCCACGGCCAGTTCCGCGTCAGCCAGTTCGATGTTTGCCAGCCCAGCAGAAGCCGGCCCAGCAACAACCGGCCCGGTCTGGACCACCGTGACGGCAGCGCCGGTCTGGAACGAGGACACGACGAACTTCATTTCGGTCCGCACGTCATCCCTGGACGGAACCCCCGCTGCAACCTCCTTTGAACTAAAGCTTTACGACGAGGCTGGGGTGGTGCAGCTACGGGAAATGCACCGCACTGACCAGAACGGTGCGGCGCAAGTTGAATTTACTCGAGCACAGGCCGGCAACACCTCGCGTTTGGAAGTCGCGGCGAACGCGCCCCTGTCACCGCCGGTGGCGACATCGGGTCGCTGGATTCGCAGCGGCCATTTAACGCACCTCACGACCGACCTACCGAGCTACAAGCCCGGTGAGACGGTTTCTTATCGTTCGTTGTCGTTATCGCGGCTGGACCATCGTGTCACTGGTGAAGTCGCGGTCGAATTTAATGTACTGGACGACCAGGGTAACCCTGTCCCTGGTGCGCAACACGTTGTTACCAGCGAACGCGGCGTCGGTGCGGGAAAATTCAAGATCCCCGCTGACGCCACCTACGACGCTCTGACGATTTTCGCCCGCAGCCCTGAGGGTGTTTTTCCCGAGCAGCGGCGGCACGTTGATGTCCGGGATGTCGAGGCCCCTCGTTGGAAAAAAGAGCTGAAACTGACCCGCGAAAGCTATGAACCGGGCGACCGAGTGAAAGGGCGCCTGTCCGTTTCGTCACACGATGGTCAGCCGGCCGCCGGCAAGAAACTCATCTTGTCCGCGGTTGCCGACCGTCAGCCGATTCCTCTGGATACCAAGACGGGAATCACCGATGCCGACGGCAACTTCGAACTGGACTTCCTCCTACCCCCAACGGTCACGCTGGGCGAAGCGGCCGTGCAAGTTCAAGTCGCCGATGATCAACAGGTCGAACAACTGGTTACGCCGATCCCGATTCACGCCGGCCAGGTCACAGTGCAGTTCTTTGCCGAAGGGGGCGAATTGGCCGCCGGGCTGCAAAACGATGTCTATTTCCAAGCCTTCGACGCTCAAGGCGAGCCCGTTCATCTGGAGGGTCGCGTGGTTGATCACTCGGATCGTGAAGTCGCGCAAGCGACGACGGTGCACGGTGGTCGAGGGCGTTTTGCGTTGACCACTGAAGCCGAGGCGGCCTATCGGTTGATCGTGGACAAGCCGGCAAGTACGCAACAAACATTTCCCTTGCCGGTCGTTTCGAACGACGCCGCGGTGGTGTTACATACCGTCAGCAACGTGCTGGGGCCGACGGACGATATTGAAGTCACGCTTCGGATGCGCCAACCGGACCGTTCGCTGGTGCTGGCCGCAGCCTGCCGCGATCGCCTGGTCGGCCTGCAAGCGATTGAACGGTCCGACTTTTCGGACGCCGCCGACGGCACGAGTGAATGCCGTCGTAGTCTGCAGTTAGCAGCCGAGGCTGGGGGCGTCATTCGACTAACCGTTTATGACTCGACGCACGCCCCACCCACGCCGGTCGCGGAACGACTGGTCTATCGCCGGCCGACTCGCCGCCTGGATGTCAAAATCGAATCGACCGATGCACCTCAACCTGGCGAAAAACTTGCTTTCCGCCTGCAGACGACCGACGAGTCGGGTACGCCAACCGCTGCGGTGCTGGGTGTTTCGGTCGTCAATCAGGCCATCCTGAATGCAGTGCAGGATCAAGCCCCAAATCTCGTAACCCATGTATTTTTGATGAGCGAAATTCAGGGGGCGAACGAACTGGAAGATGCAAACTTTTACCTGGGACCAGGCGCCGATGCGGCCACCGCAATGGACCTCCTCCTGGGCACACGGGGATGGCGCCGGTTCGAGGAGATTGGGCCATCGCAATTGGCGCGGGCCAACACGGCTCGACTGAAATCATCCATGTTGGCGATGGGCGACACCGCACAACGTCAATCGCTCGAAAAATATGACTTCGACGACGACGACCGCCTCGCGCGTGAGGGCGAAGATCCGCTGGTCCCCATCGTGCTCGACAATCGTGAG
The DNA here is from genome assembly GCA_030432015.1 of bacterium. GTDB lineage: Bacteria > Planctomycetota > Planctomycetia > Pirellulales > Pirellulaceae > ARS98. Next base: position 233 of record JAUIHJ010000694.1, on the reverse strand, counting down.
ACCATCGAGAACGAGCGTCTGGCACTCGCGACAGCGCCGATCACTAGCTCGCCGGCACTCGGTTATGCACAGGCAGATCGACAGGCCGACGCCCCCCGCCCAACGCAACGATCCCGCCGCGCGCTGGCTGGGTGAGACCTCTCGCCCGGCAGCCTGATTTCCGCTCAGCCCGGAATCGGCATTGATTGTCCGCCCGTCTTGTTGTCAGCCTTGACCAGCGACAGGGCAGGGGG
>JAUIHJ010000693.1 GCA_030432015.1 bacterium | reverse complement strand
CAGCCCCGAAGGGCTGCGCTATGGAACGATAAGCACAGCATTGTCACGGCGATTTTTAGCTTGTCGTAATCAGCCCCGAAGGGCTGCGCTATGGAACCAAGCTCGAGGCTCTCAAGCGCCTGATCGACATCCGTCGTAATTAGCACCGAAGGGCTGCGCTATGGAACCCAGGGCCGCACGATCTACATCGCCGGCTACGAGCGAGTCGTAATCAGCCCCGAAGGGCTGCGCTATGGAACGTTCAAGTCCGATGATGAACTCTACGCTGCGATTTCGTCGTAATCAGCCCCGAAGGGCTGCGCTATGGAACCGACCTGTTTGCATCGCAAGGCGATGTCGGTCCATCTATGCCTTTATTCGGCAACAACTTGTCAAAGATCCAATCCGCCATCGTCGTGTCCTCCCAAGCGCAGACCCTCCGGAAGCCAACTGTACCGCAGCGGAAAAAAGGGCTGACATTTCCGGGCCGCGATCGAATTGTCGCCGTCGCCCCTTCCTGTCTCACCCACGTCGTGCCAGCCCATTGTCCTCATAAGACGACCCGCACCACAACCAAGGCTGAAGCGCTCCACGCAACGGGGATGCCGTCCTTCAGCTATTTAGTATTCTCACAAAACGACTCTGACTTGGCAAGAATCGCCGGTACTGCATCAGGGCGGTTGAGTTTTCCAAACAGGGTGAATCACTCGCTGACGCGTTCTGAGGTTGCGTGATTTGCTAATGCCGCTGCGCGGCAAAAAGACGCAACTTCAGCACGCGATTGCGAGCGATGTATTTGGAGAAATCGAAATCAACACAACGGCATCCTTCATTTACGTTGCGGGCTTCAATTTCGCAAAAGGCGCAACTGCAATACCAAAGTGTCGGGTTTCGATCTGCGACGAATACCCAAATTAAAGAACCCGAAGGTCAGGGCACTGCATGGTGTCGGCACTTTCCAGCCTGCCGTGTCTTCGCCTCGAATCGACGTCCGTGCACATGGATCCGGCACCCTTTGGCTGGTCAGGCCAGAATCACCGGTTGCCGCTGGCTGGGCGTTCGCTGCCAGGCCGTCCGCTTCCGGCTTCCCCGTTCGTCAATCGGGAACAGTTGAAAGTCGTCATCGACACTCAGGTAGACCCCGACCTCGCGTCGGAGATCGCGCAACTCGTCGGGCTCGAGCCAAACTTCGTAGACGCTTTTCTGCACGCGATCCCCATAGCCGAGCAGGACGCGGGCAACGCGGGCTCGGCGGCCGTTGTGGCTGATGTCATAGGCGGCGACGTAGAGGCTCATGGGTGCTCGAACGGGCGAAACGGGTCGCCCTCCTTAAGGTGCCTTTTCAGGGAACGAACGGTGGCCAGTGCATGCCAGCGATAGGCCCGCGGCTGGCCGCCGTCGCGCGCCGCACACGGTTGCGCCAACACGCGATGCAAGTTTGCTTGATAGGCGCGCGAAGCATGCGGCAAGATTCGCAACTTGAAGGGACCATGCCGGGCTTCTTGAAAATCGCGCGGACGCAATTCGTGCGTCGCCTGAATCACGGACCGATCGACAAGATGGCGAAACGGCTCTTGGAGGTCACTGGCCAACGTCGCGTGGCCGGGACGTGCCGTATGCAAGAATCCCAGCGAAGGGACCAGCCCAACCTGACGAATCATTAACCGCAGGTACCGGTACAGCAAACTGAACCCGATATTCAGGAGCACGTTGACCGCATCCTCCGCCGCCGGGGCGACGCGACGCGTGAAACGAAAGTCACGGTGCAGATACCCATTCAGGCTGCCATACCAGGCGGCCGCGCCAGCACCCTCGAAACCCAACAGCGACTCGATCGATTCGGCAGCCGCTGCCGCGGTGGCCTGGTCCGCAATCCGCGCCGCGCGCGACTCGCCCTCCTTGCGAACCGGCAGCGTCTCGGCCAGCGCGGCGTAATTCCGCAGCTTGGCAACGATCAACGGTTTGGCGATCATCAACCGCCGCTGATCGTCCTGCGACGCATGTGCCTGGCCCACGATCGCCTCGGCGTCCTCCAGCGGCGTTTCCGCGGAAAAGGCCGCGCGCAGGTAACCCGCATCGCTGGCCAACAGGACGTTACACCCGTGCCGCGACAGTTGGTCAATCGCGCGCGACGAGAGATTTGCCGAACCCAAGACCAGCAGGTCGCGCACCCTGTCCAGACGAATCCGGGAGAACGGTCGCGAGTCGGCATAGTAGGCCCGCAGCTCCTTGAATTCGACATGGAGATCGCGGCAACCGGGGCCCACGATCACGGTCGACGTCGCGTCATTGAACGGTACCTCCGTTTCACCGGGCAACCGGCACCGCGGTTTCCTCTCGACCTGGTCTCGCGGAGCCTGACGCCAGCCGAGATCGTCCAACAGGCAGGGCGCGTTGGGCTCGACGAACTCCCAGTTGTCGTGACGTTGAAAACGAAATCCGAGGTAGTCAAAGGGCTGCGAGAGATCGACGACGTGCGACTTGTCCGCATTCAGTTCCAGTTGCAGACTCCGGGCTGCGGCGGTCGCCTGTTGGAAGATTTCGTCGGCCGCCTCGCGTTTCCGGAACAGAATCAAGAAGTCGTCGGAGTATCGCACCAGGTAGCCGCCCAGCCGCTGAATCTCCTCGTCGAATTCGTCCAGCAGCAGGTTGGCCAGCAGCGGCGAGATACTTGCTCCGGTCGGCAATCCGCACTCGTCGCTCGGCGCCCCAGCCCGGACCCAGGTCATGATCGCTTCCACGAGGTGATCGTCACCCAGGAAGGCGGCCAGGCGGGCGTGCAGTTCGTGGTGGCTGACCGAGTCAAAAAAACGCATGATGTCGGCTCGGACCGCCCAGCGATAACCTTTCCGCCACGCGCGGCGAATACGGACCGCGGCCCGATCGCGGCTGAGGCCCGGACGATAGGCGAACGAAGAATCTTCCAGCAGTGAATCGAGCGGCGTTGCGATCAGGTCCAACACGGCCCGCTGTAAAGCCCGATCGAGCCGCGATGGGACCGAAAGTTCACGCGACTTGCCGGCAGCCGATGTGATTGTGATGCGGGCGTGGTCGGCCGGAGTGTACTCCCTGGCCACTAGCGCCGCGGCGGCCTGGCGGGTCACGCCGCTGGGCAGTTCATACTGCTGTGCGGCCCGATCGAGCGTCGCGCCGTCGAATGCGTGTTGCAGCAGCCCACGGGCCCGCCAGCAGGGAAACGGATCGGCACCCAACTCTTCAATCCGGTAGCGGCCGTGCCCGAACCGGGTCGATTCGCCGATTCGAATGTACTGGCCCCACGCCAGCAGATGGCGGACTTCCCGCGCTGGGACACGTAACGCCACGATGCCCAACGCGCCGTCCAGCGACTGATGGTCGCCCCGATAACCGTACTTCAAGTCCAGCCAGACCAGTTCATTGCGGACCACTTCAAGGTGACCGTCGAGCGACTCGGCACCGGCGCGGAGGTCCGGTCGTGGCGCGAGGATTCCCAGCGATCGTAAACGCAGCAGGATTCGCGAGACGAACGCTTGGGGGTTGAAGTAGTCGCGGCTGAAGTAGGTCTGACCGGGACTTCGATCTGGCTTGGGACGATGGGCGCGGAGCGGCGAGAGGAACCGCAGGGTGAGCGTTTCGTGATCCTCGAGCTTCGCACATTCGGCGGCGATCGAGGCCTGTGGAATCGGTTCGACGGTAGGTGCTCCGGCGTGGTGCCGCGAGCGCAACGTCAGGGGCGTCTGGCCGACCAGATCCTCGATTTGGTCGAGCTGAAAATTGCCGCCCAGTTGGACACCTCGGCGGGGCCGTTTGCGCCCGACAACTTTCAGACCTCGAGCGATCTGGTGGCACCGCTGTGCCGCTTCGTCACGCGATGAAGCCAGCAGCGTGAACCCCAGGGCATAGCGATCCTCCGGCGCGAGGTCGGTGATCAATTGCTCGGGCGCGTCCAACAACAGCCCATCCGGGACGGCCGGCTCGTCACCGGTCGCGCGGCCATACGCTTCGGCCAGCAACGCGTACAGCACGGCGCCATGGCAAGGCGGCAGCCCGGTGATCTCCCGGGTGGCACGGAGCATCACTCGCAAGCGATAGAACTGGGTCGCGCCGGTGAACTGCCACGGCGCGTCGGACGCGGGGGATCGAGTGGCCATCCCAAGATCATATCGCCAGCGAGAGGCCGATGCACGCAGGAAAACGTTGGCCATTGGCGCCGTTGTCGTCGGCCGCGAGGGGCAGTCCCGACGGGCCGCGCATTGGAACGGAAAAACCCACGCGACAACATCATCAATCTTGAGTCGTAATCAGCCCCGAAGGGCTGCGCTATGGAACTTTGGTGGATTCCTCACTTCGTTTCTCGGCACCCAGTCGTAATCAGCCCCGAGGGGCTGCGCTATGGAACAAATTACTGGAAATCTACTATCGCAAAGGTGAAGTCGTAATCAGCCTCGAAGGGCTGCGCTATGGAACGAACGATGAATTCACCTTCAGCAGTGATGTTGTTGTCGTAATCAGCCCCGAAGGGCTGCGCTATGGAACACGATCGGGGGATTCCAATTGGAGGGAGCCGAAGGGAGTCGTAATCA
>JAUIHJ010000011.1 GCA_030432015.1 bacterium | reverse complement strand
GGTGATGGCAAGAAGGCCGTGAAGTTTGAAGCTACCAATCACGGCGTCATGATGGGCGAAAAAAAGGCAACGCGGTTGAAGTACGACAACGGTGCAACGCTTGAATATACAAGCGGGACCGAGTCACGTTGGGGCGCAAAGCGGGGAGAGATTTACTTGCTGATCCCCAACCTCAAACTAAAACCGAGCGACTAACGGCTGGGGTTCGTTGATCGGCAACGTACCGCCAGAAACTCGCCTTAATGCCGCTCCCAATCGATCGGATGTGCCCTTCCGGCAATCGCGGATTTTCGCCGCTAGCGGCGGCAGATCGCTTGGGCCGTCATGCTTCGGGAAGCGCGCTGCCTGATTCGACGGCTGCTTGGTAATTCCAATGCAGCCAGCTGTAAGGCTCTGCGGACGGCAACCCGGCCCGCATTCCTGTGAAACACGTCGCCTTGTGCCGCCGCCTGCGAGTTCAACGCCTCGCAGGCAGGGGCAACGGACGGAGCGACGGCCTCAATGACATCCCACTGAGTTGAGGCCGTCAACGGAATCGCCAGGTTCGCCGGCTGGCCGGCGACGCGGCTGAATGGCATTCCGCTCCCGTAATTGCGCATGGCGATCAAGCTGCCAGCCGTGGCGTCGTACTTCCGAGCGCCCGCGTCCTCCGGTGACCGAGAAAGTTCGACGAACGCAGGAGTCGCCACCGTTGCATCGGACTTCGCTTCGACCCGCCTCTTGAGCCAACAATAATCCAGCTTCAATGCGCTGGCCGTGCGATTCAGGCTATGAACGACTGCCGGCTTCACCGCGAGCTTCCAGAGATGGTCCGGAATCCAACTCCTGACGTCACGCGCCCCACACCAAGCCTCAAACCGATTCCGCTCTCGCGCCAGAGTAGCTGGAATCTCCCGACGTTTTCGTCTACCCATGGTGGTCCTCCCAGAGTCGGCAACCATCCACGGTAGCGGTGCCAACAGATTCATTCATGCGGGATTACCCGTGCGACATGCAAGATTCGATCGGTTTCGTGCTACGCATCGCAATCATCATCACGCTTGCCGGCTACGGTTTTCCGGCCGCGCACGAGCTAGTAATTCGCGACAAATTGGAAGACAATCTACTGGTAGACGCTGCGGGCGGATTCGTCCGCGTGGGCAGTGGCGGCGGGCGAATGGACGTAGTGCTCGAAGTGGAGGACTTCAGGACCGCGAAGCGACGCTTGGTCGCGGAACTCAAGAACCTGGCCTCACCAAGAGGGCGATGGTCAAGGGGACCAATTGGCCTGCTCACGAGTGAAGCGGGCACGATTGCGAATTAACGACTCAATTGACGACTTGTTAAACCAATCCGGATCGTTATGTCGAAATCTCCAAATTCAGAAATCCAGAGTTCAGTCGGTGGTGTGATGATCAAAGTGCCTGAGGGTGCTTTCATGATGGGCAGCCCGGAGTCCGAGGATGGCCATCGGGTATGGGAACAGCACCGCAGAGTCACTTTCGTGAACGACTTCTATTTGGGGAAATCGCCGGTCACGCAGGATCAGTATGCAGCGGTCACAGGAACGAATCCGACCGACCACGAAGAGATCGGCGATGCGCCAGTTGATTCGGTGAATTGGGATCAGGCGAATGAGTATTGCCTGAAAGTCACCAAACTCGACCGCGAAGCCGGAGTGCTCCCTGATGACTGGGAATATCGGTTGCCGACGGAAGCGGAATGGGAATACGCCTGCCGGGCGGGAAGCTCGGAGCCACGGCATGGCGGGCCGCGGGATGTTGCGTGGTACAGTGATAATGCGGACGGAAAACCGCACGCGGTCGGGCAGAAGACGCCCAACGCGTGGGGGTTCGATGACATGCTTGGCAATGTCTGGGAATGGTGTCAGGACTGGTTCTACACGGCAAATCCCAGTCGATCCGTTCGCGGCGGGAGTTACTTTAATAGTGCCCGCTTTTGCCGTTCCGCCCAACGCTGGGGTTGGAACCCGAAGCATCGCGGACGCTATTGTGGTTTTCGACTCCTCGCCGCCGCGACGGGCTCGTTCGACCTGAGTCCGCCGATCGACGGCTTTCGAACGCAGGACCGACCGCCATCAATCTACGATGCCATCGACAAGGCCGATTTCGATCTGGCCCTGCGAGTCATCACCGACAATCCCGTTGCGATCGAGTCCGTGGATGCTATTCCACCGCCGCTTCACCATTGCATCTACAGCGACAAACCGGAAATGCTTGAGTGGCTTCTGGACCACGGAGCTGACATTGAACGTCGCGAACAGGACTACGGTTCGACACCGCTGAACACCGCGGTCGTCATGCGTCGTAAGAAAATCATCCGGACTTTGGTCGGGCGAGGCGCCGATGCGTCGCTCGCCATGAACCTTGCACAGCGCGGATTGGCCGGTGACTTCGAAGATGACCCGCGTCTTGATCGCGAGGGATATCGAGCAATTGTCGCGTTGCTGCGAGAGCTCGACATCGATTCGCGTCAATGAACCTTTATGTGCGGCGCTCAAAAACGCTTGTGCTTGGGTGGGGGATTCGAGCGATCAATTGGAGGCGATGTCCTTCATTAGTGATCGAGTCACTTGTCCGTAATCAGGTTTCAGGTTTCGAGGCGGGACGTTCGGCGGGAGCAGATCGAGTAGCCCATTGGACAGGCTGGTCGGCACCACAACGCAGACGCGAATCGGCGCGGTGCGTAACGGAACGGCGTGAAGCGCCGGCTGCATGTGAGCGGCGCTCGAAAACGCTAGCGCTTGGGCGGTTGAAAAGGCTGGCGGTCGATGCCGCCTTCCGATCCATTGCGGAGCAGATTCAGGAATTGGAACAGGTTCGCCAAACGCTCGAAGACCGAGTGCAGACACTGGACTTGGCCCGGATGGAAGCTTTGAAAAGCTCCTCGATCCGTATCTCCATGCGAAATTCGGAAATTGTTGAGGCAGGTGCCTTTCGCATCAACAAGTTACGACGACCAGCCGCTACTCGACTCTGGCAAGGAGAAATCGCGGGCCGAACTGGCACGGCACGTTGGGGCGAGTCGGGCGAGGATCTCGCAGGTACTGAGGAGGCTCGGCGAGTAGGAGGTGAAATCTGTATCGGTAATCAAACACACCGAGGTGTCAGGACTTCAGAACGTTATCTTCGCGACGATAACGTCACCGGCATAGCAGCCACCCTGGTAGCAAAGCTCTTTACCTCCGCCTCCTCCAGCAAACTTCTCTTGAAAAGGCCGCACGCCTGGCCAACCGGGACCATTCGTTGATCCGACCAGGTAAAAGGCCCCTTGCTTGTCGACGAAGCAGGAGCGCCCGTAGTCGTAACTCTTTCCTCCCAGGTAACTCGAGTATTTCAACTGGGAAAAATCAGACTTCAGCCCAACAACGAACGCATCATTCTTTCCCGCGTTTCGGGATTGCAATGCATCGGTCGTCGTCGGGAAGTCAGTAGACGAAGTGGTGCCAGCAAAGAAGACCTCTCCGTGATCGTTCGCGTAGACGCCATCGATACCATCAACGTCATTTCCGCCCAGGTAGGTGCAGTGCAACAACGCCCCAGTCGGTGAAAACTTCGCCGCAACAATGTTGCGTTTGCCGTTTAGCTGTGATTGAAAAACTCCTGTTGTTACGGGCATGTCAGCCCTGTCCGACGAATTCACCAGGTAGGCGTTCCCTTGCTGATCGATCGCCATGCTATGCGTGCTGTTGCCGAATTCGTTGCCTGCTCCGCCGAAATATGTTCCATAAAGAAGACGTGACCCATCAGGGCTAAGTTTCGCAATGTAAGCGTCCTTGCCACCGTTGTGTGAACGGTCATGTGCTCCTTCGGTGGTGGGCAGGTCTTGTGACTCCGTGGTCAAATTCAAGTAGACATTCTGCTGTGAATCAATACGAATGCCCACGTTCGGCACCTCCAACCGATTTCCTCCCAGCCAGGTTGCCCAAACAACACGCCGGCCATCGGTCGTGACCTTTAACGCACCGGAATCGGCGCCCCCTCCCGGAGTTGGCTGAAACGCTCCGGCGAACCATACCTTCGGGGGAAGCAGGCCTTTACCTCGATAGCTTGTCGGAAGATACACATCACCAGCCTCATCGACAGCGATGTCCCGGCACAGAAGTCCGACGCCGACATAGGAACCCCAAACAATCTTAGTGCCTTCCGGATTGATCTTCACAACGAATCCATTTTGCGATCCGTAGATGCCACCATCGGCTCTGCGAAAACCTGGTTGGAACGCGTCTTCCGTCACGGGAAAGCCAGGACCTGCGCGGCCTGCCACATACACATAACCTTGCCGGTCGACTTCCACTGCGTAAGCGCGGTCGTAATTCGGTCCGCCCAGTAGTGATGACCAAATCAGCTTTCCCGAGGCGTCAAACTTGGCGACGAAAGCATCGCAGTAGCCGCCTGATCCGATCTTGTCGCCAGATTTGTCATGCCTGGTTTGAAAGGCGTTTTCCGTCGTGGGAAAATCACCAGACCGAGTACCGCCAACGACATAGACGAATCCGGAATCGTCGACATAGACATCCCTTGCATGTTCCCATTCCGATCCGCCCAGAAACGTTGAGAATGATATCTCCGCGGCCGGCAACGTGGAATTCATCATGGCAGAAAATGTCACCACAACAATGATGCCAAAACGGTAGATCTTCTCATTGCGTTGCATTCTGATTCTCCGAGTTGCTGTGGGACGCGGCCCAGTTGCTTCGTCAGCAAGGCTGTCTGGTCGCACGTTCTGCATTCGCCCTGAAGCTTACTCTTTACGACAGCGCCAGGAAACTCGCCAGCATTCAGAAACATGGCCATCGATCGTTAGAAATCTTGTCAATCGTTGTGTTCGAAGAACGGTCAGGCGGCGTCCTGCATTTCTCCGTTGACGAACTTTTCTCCTTGGATGAGTGAAACGATCTTCTCGTGTCCGTTGAGCTTTCTCCATCCCCTCTGAGCGGTGAGTGCCAGCTTGAACATTATCGCTAGGCTGGGCTTGTGACTGCCGCTCCCTTTGGTCCTCCGGCGACGCAGTCGGATCGTACGGAGATCGAAAGGCGATCGAAAGGCGATCACGTCTGAATCCAACTCGACCTCTGGATACGACCCTCGTCCTGTCGTAACCTTGCTCATGGCGAATCCTCCGTTGCCCTTGATGGGCCGCTGATGAAACGAACGGCAAATATTCACCCGCAGGAGACGCCGCCTCTTCAAGTTTTCACAGAACACATCGGTCGGTTATATCTCGCTCCTCCGGGCCCAACTTTCATCCGGGTAACGATGAAGACAACGAGCACCTTGTGGAATTTCCGGAACGCCGCAGTGTCATTCTGCACGAGGCGATCCGAGTCGACGTGGTCGATCCCGGGCAATACGCAAGGTCACGGTATCGAGAAAAACAAACGTTGTCCGCTGGGCGGCGAGTCACAAGTTACCTGTTGCAGTTCGATGCATTTTTATCCGGACAATCTCCCTACCAAGAACGAATCGCTCGCGGACAGATCACCTTCGGCAAGCCCATTGTCGGTGTGATCGCCGAGACGCGATTGTTAAAAGAATTAGAGGCCAACTTTGGACACCCAGACGTGGACTACCCAACCCCGCGGGCGGTCGAGCCCCGACCGGTAGGGGATGAGCGTGCGGGATTCGACAGTGTGATTCTTGATGCCGACCGGCACACGTTGATTCTCGATTTGAGCGTAGCTCCGCGAGAGCTTGATCAATTGCGTGTTCTAGTTGACGCCGAGTCGAACCCCATCACAGAAATAGAAGTCCGTCGCGATGAAACTAAACGCCCCGGTTATCGTCACTCTGATCGCACTTTCGGTGATCCACGAATCGGCTCCCGCCGAACGCCCCGACAGCGAGAGGCCGAACATCGTTGTCATCTTCATAGATGACATGGGATTCGCCGATCCGAGTTGCTTTGGTAATCCGCTCATCGAGACGCCGCACATCGACAAGCTCGCGGCTGAAGGCATCAAGTTGACCAACTTCTACGTCAACTCGCCGATCTGTTCCGCCTCACGAGTCGCATTAACGACCGGTCAATATCAGGGGCGCTGGAAAATCCATTCGTTCCTGAATACGCGTGCCGGCAACGCGAATCGCGGGATGGCTGACTATCTCGACCCGTCCGCTCCGACGACCGCGAAGAAGCTGAAGGCGGCTGGCTACGCGACCGCGCATTTCGGCAAATGGCACATGGGAGGCGGTCGCGATGTCGACGACGCGCCTTTGCCTCAGGCCTACGGATTCGACGAATCCCTGGTTTCCTTCGAAGGTCTTGGCGACCGCCTTATCGAGAACAACCCAAACGCCATCGAACGAGCGCAAGCCTTGGGGCGCGGAGAAATCATTCCCTGTGAACGCTGGGAGCGGATGCGGCTCCAGACCGATCGCACGATCGATTTCATTCGCCGCCACCGCGACAGCCCCTTCTATGTTCGGCTGTTTCCGAACGACGTTCACGACGCACACGTGCCGCTGCCAGGCAGTGCCGACAAATTCAATTCCGTTTCCGACGATCCTTTTGTTCGAGATTTTTTCGCCGTCCTCGCAGAGATGGACAAGCAGATCGGGCGGGTGATCGCAACGATTGATGATCTGAATCTCGGCAAGAAGACCCTGATCCTCTTCACGAGCGACAACGGTCCCACCGACTGGCCGAAGAAATACCTGACGGGTCCGCCAGCCGGATCCACCGGTCCGTACCGAGGTCGGAAGTGGTCGCTGTTCGAAGGCGGCATCCGCATGCCCTTCATCGCACGCTGGACCGATACGATTCCCGCCGGCATCGAAGACGTGACCAGCGTGGTGGTCGCGATTGATCTTTCGCCGACGATCTGTCGATTCGCGGGAGTTCCTGTCGAGGATGACCTGGACGGCCTGGACTGTGGCGACGTTCTTCTGGGCCATCCGGCCCCTCGTGCCCAACCCGTGTTCTGGCAATACGGCCATCCTCACGCGATCCTCAAGGGAGGCAAACCGGAGCACCAAAGCCCCACCTTCGCGATGCGCGACGGCCGCTGGAAATTCCTCATCAATCCCGACGGCAGCGAGGCCCAACTGTTCGATCTCGTGGGGGATGAAGGTGAGACCACCAATCTTCTCTCCAAACAACCGGAGCGTGCCACCGCGATGGCCGCCGTATTGTCCGCGTGGGCAAACAACTTCGGTTTTGCACTTGATAAGAATGCTCCACTCATTGCCCCCGGACCGACGATCGCGATCCTTGCCAGTAACCAACTCCTACGTTTTCAAAACCACGGTGTCAAAGGCGACACCGCATCGCTTGAGTTGGATGGAAAGTCATGGCTCGACCTGCCAGCGTTTCGTGCGCCGAAAGTGGCGGGTGGCCGATCACTCCAGATCAAGGGGACGATTCGATCCCGTTCGCCCACGGGAGTCATCCTTGCTCACGGCGGCAATCGTCACGGCTACAGCGTCTACCTCGATGAAGGCCATCTGTGCTTCGCCACCTGCGTTGACAAAAAACGCACGGTGGTCCGCTCCGCTGCCGCGATCAGTGGTCCGACCCACTTCGCAGCGAACTGGAATCCAAATGGCGCGATGTTACTTAGGGTAAACAACAATCTCGTCGGAAAGGACCAAGCCGGCATCATTCAGCACGAACCCGGAGACTCGATTCAGATTGGTGCTGATCTGCTCCAACCGGTCGGGAATTATGAAACACCGAACCACTTCTCCGGAAGCATTGAAAATCTTACCTTTAAGTATCCCAACGGGACCTGACGAGGTGGCTTGACGTACCCTCGCAACACACCAAACCGCCCGCACAGCCATCGACCAACTCGAAGACACGAAAGCCTGAACCGAATATGCGAACCAACGCAATGACCTCTCGTTTCACCCTCTCTCTGCTCTGCACTTGTGCAATCTCCGTGACCGCAGCTGCCGAGCCGCCCGGCCCGCCCAACACCTTGATGTGCATCCCCGGTGAACTCATTTTCTCAGACGACTTCGACCCCGCCACGGTCAGCGACCGCTGGTTCTTTAAGGCCGAGTTTGCCCTGCGTGACGGCGCGCTGCTGCGGACGACGGTCGATCCAACGGAAACCAAACGCGTCTTCCTCAAGGACCCTTCCTTCCACAACACGATCATCCAATTCGACTTCAAACTCTCAGGCCAAACGACCGACCTGCGTCTCGTGACTGGCAGCGGCGGTCACTACAACAGCGTCACTCAAATCCATGCCGATCACTTCCAGGTCAACACGCCCGTTGATCACGACGCGGGACTTGTTCCCGCCCAGCTTGGCGAATGCATTCGCAAACCTCATCCCGATCGACGGCAGACCATGACGGTGGAATACTGGGGCGACGAAATCGTTGCGCACTTGGGCGACAACGAATTTGTCCTAGGCAAGCACCCGATCATTGACCGCACGCGCCAGTACTTCGCCTTCCAGTTCGATCTCCCCGGTGCCTCGATCGACAACGTCCGCGTCAGGAAGGCCGCTGGCCAGCGAGATGACTGGACCGAGACTCGCAAAGAACTCGCAATGACCCAGGCCAACCGCGAGCCCGTCAGGCGCGACCCGACCGAGCGCTTCAAAATCGAGTACATGAACCTCAAGTCCCGCCTCACTCTCGAGGACCAGGCCTACCGGGACCTCGTGGCCAGGCATGCAAAGCTCGAAGCCGCTCTGCACACGGACTACGGAGAAGCCTTCATCAGCCACAAGCAACTCGGCAAACTCATCGCAAAGAAGAAACAGCACATCAAGGACACCGACCCCGATTTCAAGAGCATGGAAACTCAGGTCCACAAAGCGCGTCGCGCGGAAGACGATTACGTCCTCTCCACAAAGCCCGAACTGGCTCGTCTCAAAGAGGAAGGCGTCAACAGAAACCGGTTCCCATCGGAACTCGGCCAGGTCCGCGCCCATCTCGAGGCCGCCGGTGAAAAGCAACTCGCTGCCTTGATCGCCGCAACGGCCCGCCGTCAAGCCGAACTCGAAGCCCGCTACCCAGAAGCCTTCCAAAGCGTGGACGCCGCCGTCGAAAAGCGTAACGCCATCCGCAAATCCCTCAAAGACGATCCCGAGTTCCAGGCTCGAAACAGAGCAGTCGTCGACGCTGGCAAGGCCGTCAAGGAATACGAGCAAAAAGCCGCTCCGAATCTCGTAAAACTCGAGGCCGCATCCAAGGCCTATCTCAACTCGCGCAAGTCATCCAACGCAAAGTAAACTGCACGATGATCCAACGTACCATGAACCGCCGCACATTCCTGCATCACACGGCCGTCGCTGCCGCTGCGACAACGCTGCCTAGGAGCGCGCACGCCGCCGACTCGCCTCTTTCCGGACATCACATTGACCGCGTCGATTTTCGAACGGTCAGCGTCCCGTGGCCGCGCCAGGTCGGCCGCAATTCCAGCAAAGGCATCCACGGCAACGGCCCCGACAAGCTGCGAGTCAGTGTCCTCCACACCGACCAGGGTGCGACTGGTTGGGGGCAAACTCAGGGGAACAGCGGCAAAGCCGAACAACTCCTCGAACTGGTCCAAGGCAAGAGCGTCGCCGAGTTGATCGACCCGGCCACTGGCATCCGCTCCGAAAAATACCACGCCATCGACGTCCCGCTCCATGACCTCGCCGGCGTGATTCTCGATCGACCTGTCTGGGCAATGACCGGCGTCAAAATGCCGTATCTCACCAAGGTCTACTCCGGCATGATCTACTTCGATGACCTCGACCCCGAAGAACAACCGGCCGGCATCGACAAAGTCCTCGAGAACTGTCGCTGGGATTACGACTATGGGTATCGCCAGTTCAAAGTCAAAATTGGACGCGGTAACAAGTGGATGTCCGCCAAGGCGGGCCTCGAGCGCGACATCGACGTTGTCAACGCCATCCACAAAGCCTTTCCGGACGTCGACATCCTGGTCGACGGCAACAACGGTTTCACCGTCGATACGATGATCGACTTCCTCAAAGGCATCGCCGACGTCCCGCTCTTCTGGATTGAAGAACCGTTTCACGAAACCGTCGCAGACTGGACTCGCCTGAAGGATTTCCTCGTTGCCAACGGTCGTGAGAAAACCCTCCGCGCCGACGGCGAGGCCCAACCCGATTTCCCCGTCCTCGAAGAACTTCAGAAAGACCACACACTAAACGTCCGCCTGGAAGACATCTGTGGCCACGGATTCACCAGGTGGCGTCGGCAAATGCCGCGACTCACGAAGGACGGCATCGGCGTTTCTCCACACACCTGGGGCACGGCCCTCAAGTCCGTCTACAGCGCACACTTTGTCGGTGCCTATGGCAACGCCCCCACCGTCGAAGGCGTCACCACTCAAGGCGGCGACATCGACTTCGGTGAAAACAAAATCATCGACGCTCAATTCCACCCTTCCAACCAACCGGGCTTCGGCCTCTCGCTCCCACCACTGTCTTAAGCATGACGAGACTTCGCCATCTCTCCATCTTTTCTAGGTGTGAACGGCGTGAAACGTCGGCTACGAGAAACCAAAGCCAGTCTCGGCAAGCTGGTTTCTGCAGTGGCCGGCGGTGGCTGACTTTCGCTCCATAGGAGCAGATGGGAGAGTTGGAGGGCGTTCGCGGCACACTGGAGGATCGAGTGCAGGCACTTGAGATCGCTCGGCCGGAGGCTCTTGATCAGTCCCCTTCAGCAGACACAATCGCGGAGACTTACTGCGATTTTCCGTTCGTGGTCGAGAAGCTGAAGGAGTCCGACAACGGTTACGCTCTGAAGGACCTGCTGGCCTGCTACATTGCGGCAACCGACCTGCCTCAGGGCAAGGACGATCCGCACAGCGGGCACATGGAGATCATGCTTTTCGATCAAACATTGCCGGTTCCGTGGTCTGAAAACGCAAAAAAAGACACTCGTCGAACCAATGGTGTTGACCACGCGGACCGACGCGTGTCTTCAATGCTCCCCGAGGCGGTCTCAAGCCGAACCGGGGGTTCGTCGAGCTAAATGACCGAGTGCAATTCGGCGACAATCCGGGACCGGCTCGTTTTTCGCCGCCCATTAGATTCCAGTGCAGGAAAACGGCCTTTCGGCGAAATAGGTGCCTGTCCCGCTGACGGGGTGTGCGCTGCTGAATCGCGCTCGGCCATTTAGCGTTCCAACTGCGACTCCGCGGGAACCAAGTCTTTCTTATGCACTTCGATATCGGCCAGCATTGCCTTGATCACCTCGGGATGCGCTTCGGCGACGTTACTGCGTTCCGACGGGTCATGCTCGAGATGATAGAGCACCGGAGGATCCTGCTTGACCGGTTGGCGGGCCCCGGCGCCGTACGCGTCCTGCGTCATGAGGTGCATCTTCCAGGGCCCTTTGCGAACCGCCATCAGATTGTAGCCACGATAATAGAATAAGAGCTCGCGCCCACTTTCCCCGGTGCCCAGCAACACAGGCGTCAGGTCGTAGCTGTCCAGGACGCGGTCGCCGGGCAACTTGGCCCCGGCCAGCGTGCAGGCGGTCGCGAGCAGGTCCATCGTGCTTGCCACATCGCGGCTCACGCTTCCCGGCTTGATCGTGCCTGGCCACCACGCCAACGCCGGCTCGCGCATGCCGCCTTCCCAGGTGCTTCCCTTGCCGTCACGCAGTGGGCCGGCAGAGCCTCCCTGCTCGTTGAAGATGAGCCACGGGCCGTTGTCGCTGGTGAAAAAGACGAGTGTCTGTTCGTCCAACTTCAGCGACTCGAGCGTCTCCATGATGCGGCCGACGCTCCAGTCGATCTCTTCGATCACGTCACCGAACAGCCCGCGTTTGCTACGACCCTCGAATTCAGCGGACCGGAACAGCGGGACGTGGGGCATCGAATGCGGCAGATACAGGAAGAAGGGTTGCTTCTGATGCTGCGTGATGAACTCGACTGCTTCTTCGGTGTAGCGCCGCGTAATCGTGCGCTGATCGGCTGGCTGTTCGATCACCTCCCCATTCCGCAACAGGGGGACGTTCCAATACTCGACTTTCGGATCGGCAAACGAAGCACGTCCTTTGGGTGCGCTCGCAACGCGGTCCATGTCATTGGAGTACGGGATCCCAAAATATGAATCGAATCCATGTTGCGTCGGCGCGTATTGCGGAAGATGCCCCAGATGCCATTTTCCCACGCAGGCCGTCGCGTAACCGTTCGCCTGGAGCACTTCGGCGATCGTCACTTCCTCTGCTTGGAGGCCGCCTTTGGAATCTGGAAAGAGGACGCGCCGTCGATTGCTGCACATCCCGTTTCGCAACGGAAGGCGGCCGGTCATGAGTGCCGCGCGGCTGGGCGTGCAGACCGGCGCGGCGGAATAGAACTGCGTGAACTTCATGCCCTCGGCAGCCATCTGATCGAGGTTCGGCGTGGCGATCGTCGGGTTGCCGTAGCAGGCCAGATCGCCGTATCCCAAGTCGTCGCAAAAAATCACGATCATGTTAGGACGTTTCGCTGCGTCATTTCCCGCTGGCGTGACCTGGGCTGGCGCGGGCGACGTGCTGGTCGTGGGTTGCGCCATCGCGAGTGCGCTGGTCATCCCACACAGTGTGAACGCGGCGAGGAAGGACAATCGTTGGTGCATGAAATCGCTGCCTGTTGCTCAGGAGGGAAGGTTGGGCGGGAGGCCTTAACGTGTGCGGTGGCCGCCGCCATCCTAGGCAAGCCTCGCCGCCTTGGCAACCGAAGATTCGGGCCTAATTCGAGCGGCCGTTCTTGCCAATTGACGCTCGGGAAAAAAGTGATTCAGCCGCGAAGAGTTGCCGGCACAAAATGGTTTGGCGAGCGAGCGTCGATGCCGCACCGTGCGCTGATGCGGCACGCCGGCGGAAGCTGAAATGCGCCACATGCCTCGACGTCGCCTACGACTTCGTAAACCGGTTCAACAACCAGTCGCCTGCTGCTGGCGAGATCTGCGCGACGGCAAACAGCAGCCGAGCTTTCCCGGGCATCACCACTTCCGCTTTGCGCCGCTGGCAGGCTTGGAGAATCGTGGCGGCCAGTCGAGCGGGTGGGATCCCTTTCAGCTTGACCCCGGCGCCGGGTTGGTTGGCCGCGTCGGGTAGATTCGCCGCCTGTTGATCGTACCGCTGGCCGGCATCGTCGCGTGCAATTGGCCCGGGACAGGCGAGCAAGACGGAGACCCCCTGAGGCTTTAGCTCCGATCGTAACTGTTGCGAATAGGCCGCGACGGGAAATTTACTCGCCGGAGACGCACCGAGAAATCGCGTGGCGGTCTTGGCGGCCAGCGAGCCGATATTGACCAGATGCCCACGCGAGCGAATCAAATGGGGTAGAGCGGCACGGCAGCACCGAACGGTCGCCAAAAAATTCAATTCCAGCAGTTCCTGAAAACGCTCCACGGAAGTCTCTGCCGCCAGACCGCGATCCGAGCAACCCGCACAGTTGATCAACAGATCGATCCGGCCGAACTCGACGATGGTCCGCTCGATCAAGGCCGCAACATCCGCATCCTCGGTGACGTCGGTAGGCACCCCAACGACCGTCCACCCCTGCTCGGCGATCGCCGCCACCGCCCGATCGAGACGCTCTGGATTCCGTGCTGCCAGCACGACTCGCGCGCCGGCCTCCGCCAACGACTCGGCCAGCACTCGCCCCAATCCGGCAGAACCGCCAGTCACAATGGCTACCTTGTCAGTCCAATACGCCATTGATCACTGCTTCGTTGAGGGTCAGGGAGGCATCAACCTATCAGAAAACACGCGACCAAGGTCTACGACACCTGTCAGCATCGCAGAAGTCGCATCGTCAATCACACCCACGCCGTCCGGAGCGGGGATATTCGCCATCAGGCGACGTCAGCTAGGGCAACATCGGACATCGAACCCATCACCGGCTAAGAAAAGTCAGGGCGAGTCTGAAAGAAGAACGCCTTCTTTTCGCCGGGCAACGTAAAGTCAAAGCCGCATGTGCGAAAGAACGGCTCCGACGAACTGACCGCCATCACTTCAAATACACCCCGCTCGCGGGCCCTCTCGACGCACGTGGCGACCAAACGCCGTCCGACCCCCTGCCCTTGGATCTGCTCGTCAACAACCAGGCTGCGGATCTCGGCTAGCTTATGCGAGTAGATTTCCAGCGTGACAAAGCCGACCACGCTTTCACCGCGCGTGGCCACGTAGCCATTCGCCAAAACATGTTCTAACTCGTCCAGCGTTCGCGAGAGTATCTTGCCACGAGAAACGAATTGTTCGATCAATGCCAGAACCGCGTCACGATCGTCGATCGTCGCGGGCCGAACTTGAATCTCCAGGTCAACATCCATCAGCATCTCAAAAACCAGGAAAACAGGGCGGCTCCCGCATGCCGGAAACCGCCCTGGAATTTCAGTGATTGCACGTCACCTGACGATCTAGACGTTAATCTCAAAACCCTTCCGCTGCTCGCGGGTCTGCCAGGCGTTGGCAGCATCGTCACCGACAATCTGTTGCGACTTCGAATCCCACTTCAGCGGGCGTCCCAGGCGAATGGCGATGTTCGCCAAATGGCACGTGGTCAACGCGCGATGGTGCGTGAAGACGTCCGAGACGGGCAGTTCACGCGACTTGACACAATCGAAGAAGTTTTGCATGTGGGTCGTCGGCTGCTTGCCGCCATACACCTTGGCGATGGCATCTTCGGGCAATGGGTTGTCCTTCAAGGCTTCAAACGGCCCACCCTTGGTGCGTCCGCGAGCGACATGGAAGCGGCCTTTGGTCCCCTCGAACAAGATGCCGTTTCCATCGGTCGAGTTGCTGACGATATTCATCTCTACGCCGCCAGGGAACATGCACTTGATATGAAACTTGTGCGAAGTATTGTAACGATCATCCTGCTGGGGCATCCCGTCGATCAGTTCGACCGGGTGTTCGACCATCAGCGGTTCCAACGACATCACGCCCTGATCGGGACCGTTCTGACCGATCGCCCATTGGGCAATATCGACGTGATGGGCACCCCAGTCGGTCAGTTTGCCGCCAGAGTATTCGTACCACCAACGAAATTCGTAGTGACATCGCGTGTTCTTGCCCTTGTGCCGATACTCGACTTTGGGGGCCTGACCAAGCCACAAATCCCAATTCAATCCGGCGGGAACTTCCGCGACGGGGATCGCGCCGCAGGTTGGGGCGCCGCCAATATCGCAGGTGACCTTCTTCACATCACCGATCCGGCCATCACGGATCATCGCGATGGCTTGCAGAAATCGCTGCCCCATCTCGGTTCGCTGCTGTGTCCCGACCTGAAAGACCCGGCCGGTTGCTTCCGCGACCTCACAGATCTGCTTGCCTTCCTTGATCGTGAGCGTCAGCGGTTTCTCGCAATAAACGTCCTTGCCGGCCTGCATCGCTTCGATGGCAATTTTCGTATGCCAATGGTCGGTCGTGACGATCGTGACCACATCAATGTCTTTGCGGTCCAGAATCTTGCGGTAGTCTTCGTGAATCTCAGGCTCGTGCCCCTGAATCTGCTTGACACGGTTGGCCCCTTTTTCCGCGTGGCTCTTGTCCACATCGCAGACGGCCAGACAGTCGGCGTGACGCATGGCGCCCGGGCCCACGGCCCCCCAGCGACTGCCGGTTCCGATGCAGCCTAGCTTCGGGCGGTCTTGCTTCTCGTCGTCGGCCAGGACAGACGAGGACGTGAAAATGTACGGCACGGTTGCGGCGGCGGCCGCGGCACCGGACGTCGTCTTCAGAAAACTACGGCGGGTCTGTTTGCTCATGGCGTTTTCACTTTGAATGAAGGGTGGCCTGGGAGAAGGAATCAAGCGTGGTCGATCCACTGCGAAGCAGGCTCGCCCGTGGCCACGCCCAGAAAAATTCTGCTTTATTTTCGGCAGCGATTATCTTACCGTCCTGTGATCGGCTTTACCAGAATCCGCACCAGCGACAACATCGCCGGGAATCACATCGAATTGCGTGACTTCCCAAAAGACGGCCTCATTATTCCCGAATTTGCGCAGCTCCGTCCGGTGATAACGCTGCGGATACCCGAATTCCGGATCGAACAACGCGTGGAGCTGCACTTGAGGGACTCCCTCCTTGGCCGTTCCCAGTCTGTGCTGTTCGGCATTGTCGACGTCCGCTTGCATGGTCAGGAACATCCCGGGCACGCTCCACGTGCCGCGGGTGCGGCGTTGCTTCAGGGGACGCGAATTCCGCGTCGAGACAACGACCTCCCCCGTTCGAACTTCGACGTGATAGACCGCAGCCTGCCTTCCACTAACTTGGATCGTAATATCATAATCCGCCGGCGCGTGGACCTGCCAGCGCTGCTTCGCCTGCTCGAAGTCCTCAACCGTAAGTTGCGGCAACTGCCCGCGCTGATTGACTGCCGTCCAGACCATCAGTCCCACCACCGCGGTGAGCAGGCCCAGAAATCCGGCGGCGCCGAAGATCTGAATCTGCGCCAGCCGGGTGATTCCCGTCCGAGACTCCGCCGTGGGGACCTGTGCGTCGCCGGGGACGGGCGCCCCTTGATCACGCTTCATTTCGAATCGTTATCTCCTCTCTCCAAACCGCAGCGTTATCCGGGGAGTGGCTTGTTACGATTCGAATCAACCTTCTTGGTCGCCTGAAAAAAGGCCCCGCCCGCAACCTGAACAAAGCCGAAACCGACAAACGTCCAGATGGCGCCAAGCGTCCCGCAAGCGATCGTGCCGGCAATGATCGCGGTCCAGGTCGGGGGCCGTTCGAACATAACAATCATCAACAGCCCGCCGGCTGCAGCCGTCAATAGACCACCCAAAATCGTGGCGATCACAATGGGCAGGCCGAGCGACCTTCGAGCGCACAATTCCGACGGCGGCGCAAAGTCTTCCGCGGCGGGCGCCCGCCGCCACGACGTGCTGGTAACCTCGCCATGCTCCCCTGGCAATGGCTGGTTCCCATTGGCCCGCAATTGCGTCCCCAGCGCGTTACCCGCAATGTGCGCGGCAATTGCCAAAGCAAAGAGTATCAGGACCAAGGCCGAATGGAGGCCAAAGTACGTCACCAAGGCGCACAACACTGCCAGCAACGCCACGATCCACATCATGGTCGAAAGCCTGAATTGCGGCCGCTGCAAGCCAGCTCGACGATCATTGGGTAACTGCGACATGATGCGTCTATTCTAAACGGCCGCCTGCCGACGGCAACGTTGCTTTACCTTGAGAGATCGCCAACTTCCTTCCTGCGTGCACTGCGGTGGCGACTGCACTCCGCTGTGCCATCACGTCTGCCGGCGGCCCTTGACCGCTGTCACGATTTCGTCGAAATAAAACTGGTGGTGCGAATTTGAGATCCGCAGAAACGTCAGCAGGACAATGGCGACGACCCCCAGCGACGTCGCGGACGCGATCACAAACATGATCACAATCTGGTAACGGACGGCTGCCAACGGCGCTACGCCAGAAAGCAACTGCCCGGTCATCATCCCCGGCAAGCTGACCAAGCCGACCACCATCATCGAATTGACGATCGGAATCATTCCGACCTTCACGGACTCTTGAATCAGGCTGCGGGCGGCCTCCCATCGTGTTGCCCCGAGAGCCAACAAGGCTTCCACTTCGTGCCGCCGTCCTGACAACGCTTCAACCGTTGTGCTGAGCCCCAAAGTAATTCCATTGAGCGTATTACCCAAAATCATGCCCAACAGTGGAATCGCGTACTGTGGATCGTACCAGGGCTGCGTCTCGCGAAAAACGACCGTCATGGCGAAGGCCAGAACGAGCCACGAACTGCCCCAAATGGATACCACAACATTGATCAACATGCCGGGATGGCGGCGACCGGCCCGCTGCCACGCAGTCCCGGCGGCAATCGCCGTCATCAGCATCATGACCCCTGCGACGGCGGCCAGATGGCTCAGTTCAAACACCCAATGCAGCACCAGGCCCACCAGCAGCAATTGCGTGACCGTCCGCACACTGGCGATGACCAACGTACGCTCCAGGCCCAATTGCAGCCTGATCGAGATCGTGGCATTGATCAGGATCAGCCCAGCGGCGGATGCCACTTGCCAGGATTGCAAGTCAAGATAGGCGTCGGACATTCAGGAACGCTCCACTGGCAAGCCGCGCAGGCTTGTGTCTTGGTCCAAGCGGCCGCCCTCCATTCTCCACACGCGATCCGCCACGCGGCGTGCCTGGTCCTCGGAATGCGTGACCCACAGATAAGCCCGCTCGGGCTGCCGTGTGAACCACGCGTGCACCAAGGATTCCACCGCCCGCGCGGATGCATCGTCGAGCGACGACGTCGGCTCGTCCAACAACAGCACGCTGGCTTGCAACTGCAGTGCCCGGAGGAGCGTGACAGTTCGCGCTTCGCCGCCGGACAATTCGGAAACGGGCTTATCCAGGAACTCGGCATCACGTCCCAAGGTATTCAGTTGCCCGACGATTCGTTCGCGGTCAAACGATTCGCTGCGGCGTGCGGCAAGCTGAAACGGGATTCTCAAGTTGTCTTCGACCGTACCGGGCAATAGTGTGACGTGTTGCGTCACGTACATGACGTGCCGACGAAACAAGGGAATTCGCATTTCGTCGGCGGCTTGGCCGCGAAACGTCACGGCGCCGGTTGCGCGGGGATCGAGCTGCGCCAGGGCGCGCAACAGGAGCGACTTTCCCGAACCGCTCGCGCCCACCATCGCACACCGATCGCCGATGCGCACCTGCACCGTGATTCCATGCAGCAGTGGCGTTCCACCTCGCTCGTTGTTTCGCTGCAGGTCGCGGCATGCCAACAGTATTGACGACGTACTCATTCGCTGGCGCGCTCCGCCCGAATTTCGAGGTGCGACATTTTTTGTTGGAGGCTCTGGCGGTGGATGCCGAGCTGGCGTGCCGCGGCACTGACATTGCCACCATGCTGCGACAACGCTCGCTCGATCGCCTGGCGCTCGAAAGTCTCGACCAGTTGGGCCTTGGCTTCTGTCAGCGGCAGGTCGAGCAGTCCGGCGAAGTCGTATGGCTCGTCCTGGACATCAGCTCCGGCCAGTCCTAAATCGGCAACTCGAATCTGACCTTCCTCGGCCATGACGGCGGCAGAGGTAATCACCTGCTCCAGTTCACGAACATTCCCGGGCCAATGGTGCGACAATAGTCGGTCAACGGCGTGCGACCCCAACTGCGGGGTCGCGCCGGTCTTACTCGCCAGGCGGTCCAGAAAGTAGCTGGCCAGCAGAATAATATCCTCACGCCGCCTTCGTAGTGGTGGCACGAGAAGTTCGATGCCACGAATTCGAAAGTAGAGATCCTGACGAAACCGACCTTCCTCGATCGCAACCGCAAGATCCTGATGCGTGGCCGTGATCACGCGGACATCGACCGGAATGGGCTTCGCCGATCCGACGCGTTGAATCTCACGTTCCTGGAGAGCTCGCAAAATCTTGGTCTGGGTTGGAAGTGGCATGTCGCCAATTTCATCCAGAAAAAGCGTGCCGCCATCGGCTTGTTCGAAGACCCCGTGGCGTTCAACGTCGGCACCGGTGAACGCGCCGCGTACATGACCAAACAGTTCGCTTTCAGCAAGCGACTCGGCAATGGCCGCCGTGTTGACCGCCACGAACGGGCCGTCAGATCGGTCGCTCAGCCGATGAATCTCGCGGGCGATCAGCTCCTTGCCGGTCCCCGTTTCGCCGCGCACCAGGATCGCGATCGGCGCCCGCGCCGCACGTTGTAGTTGACTGAACAGGTCGCGCATCGGTTTGCTAACACCGACCAAAGCGCCGAACGCCTGCTTCTGATCGAGCTGCGATTGCAATTGATCAAGTCGTTGTTGCAATTCGACGCGTTTGGTCACGCGACGGGCAATCGCCCGGACGGACTCGACTTCGTACGGCTTGGTCAGGTAATCGACAGCTCCAAGCCGCATGCAATGCACGGCCGACGCAACACTGTCATCAGCCGTCACAACCACCACATCCATGTGATCGATCAGATCGCCTAATTGTTCAAGGACTTGCTGGCCGCCCATGGTCGGCATGTTCAAATCCAGAAAGACGAGATCAACCGGCTGTTGCCGCAACATCTCAAGCGCGGCAGCACCTCCGTCCGCCTCGGCAATGTCATAGACCGTAGGGTTCAACGCCTTCGCCATCGCGTAGCGTGCGGGCTTTTCATCATCCACGATCAGAATGCGAATCGGTTTCATACCTCAGTTTTACCGCCGGATCAGGACGCGGTCGATTGAGAATCGGCGGGACAATCATCTTTTCGGCGACGACGCCGTGCGTGGCGCAGGTAACTTCTCACCGAGACAACCTTCGCCTCACCCACCTGCCGGTGACCAACGGGCGTCAAAGATGAACGGGAATGAACCGCGACTGCTCGCCGGCCTCCGCCGCGACGGGTGGGTCGATCCAGGGAATGGGCGTGGACTCGGCCGTCCATGCTGAAATTCGCTGCTTAAACGCGGGGACAAGTTTCGCCAATGCCTCCCGCTCGCTGGCCGCGTCGCAACGAAGATCCGCGAGATTCGCGACGCGCGCCCGCACTCGCCCGTCGGTGCCCTGCGCAACATACACGACACAATTGAAGACGGGCACTTCCAGCGGCGTCGAGGCCGGGCTGATATGAAGATCGGTCTTATCCACGGCAGGCTGGTCGTCGCCAGCGGGTTTTTGGCTCATCAGGGCTCGCGCTTCCGGGCGTCAATAAGGGTGATGTCGGTCTCGAAAAAGAACGTAAGGGGCAGGCACCGGTCGCTCAAGAGCCACGGTGCCGCGACGACAATCTTTGCGTCGGCAAACGCCTGCCGCCGCTGCGTGGCGAAATGGTGCAGCCGACCTGAACCTGTTTCCAACGTGTTGCGAAGCAGCAGGTCCCCAACCTGCCGCCGGTCACCGGTCACGTACATTCCCTCGAGAGCCGCCGGACCAAACAATCGCTGAGAATGCATCGTACCCCGAATCAGCTATAATGCCACCCGCCGTTCGCGTTCCCCAAACCGCATCGCACAACCATCGATCCCAGAGCTCACATCATGCGTGTCGAATTTCTTCCCGTTGCCATCCTCGTCACGTTGCTTGCCGTCTCGACGGCCCCTGCGGAACCGGCCGCGACCACCGCCCAGCGGCAACTCGATCAACACGCCACCGTTCGTTTGGATGCCGATCTGGCTCCGCTTTCTCAACGGCAACGAAAGATGATCCCCCTGCTGATCAAAGCGGCGGTGATCATGGACGAATGTTTTTGGTACGAAGCCTACGGGGACCGGCAGGAACTCCTGGCCTCAATCGAGGACCCGGCCACGCGCCGATTCGCTCAGATTAACTACGGCCCCTGGGATCGGCTGGGCGGCAACCGCCCCTTTGTTCCGGGCGCAGGGCCCAAGCCTGCTGGAGCCAACTACTATCCTCGCGACATGACCAAGCAAGAATTCGAGGCATCCACACTGAAGGGAAAGGATGGTCTCTACTCCTTCATTCGTCGCGATCAGCGGGGCGGGCTCAAGATTGTCCCCTACCATGTTCAATTCGCCAGCGAGATGCAGCGTGCCTCCAAACTCTTGAAGCAAGCAGCCGATCTTGCGGAAGATGCCGGACTGCGGCGCTACTTGTTGCTCCGAGCAGACTCCCTGCTGACGGATGATTATCAGCCCAGCGACCTCGCTTGGTTGGACATGCACGATAACACCATCGATGTCGTGATCGGCCCGATCGAAAATTACGAAGACCAATTGTATGGCTACAAGACGGCTCACGAATGCTACGTCTTGATCAAGGACAAACAATGGAGTGGTCGCTTGGCGAAGTACTCGCAATTCCTGCCGGCCCTTCAAGCGACGCTCCCGGTTCCGGACAGGTACAAGCAAGAGAAACCAGGCTCAGACACCGAACTCAATGCGTACGACGTGATCTACTACGCGGGCGATTGCAATGCGGGTTCAAAGACGATTGCCATTAACCTGCCCAATGACGAAGAGGTGCAACTCAAGAAAGGGACGCGCCGCCTGCAGCTAAAGAATGCGATGCAGGCAAAATTCGACAAGATCCTGCTCCCGATTGCCGACGAACTGATCGCCGACGAGCAACGCCGGCACATCACCTTCGACGCATTCTTCAGTAACACAATGTTCCATGAAGTAGCCCACGGTCTGGGCATCAAGAATACGCTGGATGGCAACGGCACGGTCCGCGAGGCGTTAAGGGAACACGCCGGTGCCATCGAGGAAGGTAAGGCGGATATCCTGGGCCTGCATATGATCAACCAGCTTCATGCCCGAGGCGAAATTGAGGCCCTTCTCAATGATTTCTATGTCACTTTCATGGCCGGCATTTTTCGCAGCGTGCGGTTCGGGGCATCGAGTGCCCACGGCAAGGCGAATATGATTCGCTTCAATTTCTTTCGTGAGCAGGGCGCGTTCGAACGTCAGGACGACGGAAAATACAGGGTCAACCCGGACCGATTTCGCGACGCAACCAAAAGCCTCTCATCCCTGCTCCTGCAATTACAAGGTGATGGAGACTATGCGGGTGCCGCGAAGTTGGTTCAGGAGAAAGGTGTCATCGGCGATCAGTTGCAAGCGGAATTGGACCGCCTGAGCGAACAGCAAATCCCGGTCGATATCGTCTTTGACCAGGGAGTGGACGTGCTGGGGCTGTAGCGCCCCCGCGACTCCTTGGATCGACGATTGTGGTACCAGTGGTCGTTCGAAGCGTGAGCGAGGAACGCTGTATCACCGATGTTTCTTCGCTAAGGCGTTTTGAAGTTGCACCCTTGTATTTGCCGAAGGCATGTCAGGTTGCGGCCCGGCATGCCAACCTTGTGGTCTGGCAACTCAAGAGCTGAACAGCGGCGGCAGATCCCTATGTTTCGCTGCCCCCCCGCGTGGCTCGGTCAACACATCAAAAACCACGGGGGTCGAATCAATGGCTACGACGACAATCCTGGAAGTCTGCGTTACGTCGCTGTCGGACGCCGTGACGGCCGAACAAGGGGGCGCCAACCGACTCGAACTCAACGTGGCCCTCGAACTGGGCGGACTCACACCGACCGCCGGTCTCCTGCAGAGTGTTCGGCAAGCCGTTGCGTTGCCGGTTGTCGTAATGATCCGACCACGCGGTGCCGGCTTTTGCTATTCGGCGACCGAACAACTCTTGATGCTGCGCGAAGCGGAAACGCTGCTCGAACTGGGTGCATCTGGAATCGTCTCCGGCGCCCTCCGCGACGACCGACGACTGGACGGAGCCTTTTGGAAGGCACTGGTCCAGTTGGCTGGCGATCGAGAAACGGTCTTTCATCGGGCCTTTGATGTTGCGGATGCGCAGGAAAACCTTTTGGCCGAGTTAATCGAACTTGGCACGACGCGCGTACTGACGTCGGGAGGCCAGCCGACCGCTTGGGAGGGTGCGGCACAGATTGCACGGATCCGGCGGCTTGCCGGCGACGCGATTGAGATCATTGCGGGTGCTGGCGTAACGCCGGAAAATGTCGGTCCGTTAGTCGCCGCGACCGGGTGCGATCAAGTGCATGGTTCATGCACGGAAGATCGCCGCGATCCCAGCCGTTTTGTCGCCGGGGATGGCTATCCCGCGACGAGCCTTACGCGGGTTGCGGCGGTGAGGCGGGCTTTGGATCGGCCGGCCGGGAATTAGTGGATCAGTTCGACGGTCGACGCGCTGGCAACCCGGCAGACCGTTTGCCAGCGTGCTACACACGCCGCTGCCCCAGTTAGCCGTTGCCCCAGTTAGCCGTTGGTTGCCTGATCGGGTTCGGCCGGGGTCCCACCGGATTGCTCCTTGCGGACGTGGACGAAAAGCATCCGCAGTTCGTACAGCATCTTGGACAGGGCGGTCGATTCGTCATCATCCAAATTGCCCTTCGTTTTCTCCTCCAGGACGGACAACGTATCGATAAAATGTTTGCCTAGCCCAAGTTCCACATTCGTTTTGCCGCTGGCATCGGGAATCTGCCCCAAGCTGGCCAAAGCTTGTGCGGTTAGCGAATGCACCAACGTCGCAAAGGAAGCGGGCGGCAATTCGTGGGCAGCATGCGGTTCGCCGGGCGCTGCAGACTCCTTGGCGCCATCCGCCTGCCCTTCATCGGCCCCCTGCAGGCCCCCTTGATCGCCGCTCGGCTGAGCCTCCGCATCCGAAGCTGGCGATTTCGCGGCACTGGCAGCAGCGGCGGCAGCCTCCTTTTCTGACTGGACGCGTTCCTTCCAATCATCGTCGATGATGAGCTTTGGTTTTTCGGCCGGTTCTTCTGACATGATTTCTCGCTCCAGCAAACCAATAGTTGAAACAATTAAGTCGTCTCGATGCTTTGCGGGGTGTCGCAGTCGGATTCGCTACGAGTGACGGCAGCCCCTACAAAGCCTCGGAATAAGGGTTGGGAAGCGGTCGGCTTCGACTTGAATTCCGGATGAAACTGGACGGCGACAAACCAGGGGTGATCCGGAATTTCGACAATCTCGACCAACCCACGATCAGGACTCTGCCCGGCAAACGACAAGCCATGCGAGGCAAACTGGTCGCGGTAGGCATTGTTGAATTCGAACCGATGCCGGTGCCGCTCGGAGATCTCTGTCGCCCCGTAGCAGGCGGCCGAATGGCTGGTCGGGTCGAGTGTCGCGGGCTGCGTGCCCAGTCGCATCGTGCCACCCTTGTGCGTGATATTACGCTGTTCGTCGAGCAGCCCAATGACGGGGTGCGGTGTCGACGGATCGAATTCGGCCGAGTGAGCGTTCTCCAAGCCCACAACATTTCGGGCGAATTCGATCACCGCGCATTGCATCCCCAGGCAGATGCCGAAGAACGGAATACCCCGCTCGCGTGCGTACCGAATGGCTTCGACCTTGCCATCGATGCCCCGGTCGCCAAAACCACCGGGGACCAGGATTCCGTCGTAGCCTTCCAGCAGGCGTTCCGGTCCATCCCGCTCGATGGCTTCACTATGAATACGGCCAATTTCGATCTGGGCATGATTATGAATGCCGGCATGATCCAGCGATTCATAAATCGACTTGTACGCGTCGGTGTGCTCGGCATACTTGCCGACGACCGCGATGCGGACCTGATGTTCCGGGTTGCGCAGCCGGTGCACGAGATCACGCCAATCATCCATCTCCAGCGTTTCCGCGGGAAGTTGCAGTTGTTTTACGATCAGCGTGTCGAGCCCATGATCGACAAGGCTGAGTGGCACTTCATAGATCGAGAAATCTTTGTCCTTCTCTTCGATCACCGCTTCGAGCGGAACATTGCAGAACAGGGCCATTTTCTGCCGATCGTCCAAACTGATCGCATGCTCCGTCCGGCAAACCAGGATGTCGGGTTGAATACCGATCTGGCGAAGCTGGCCCACCGAATGTTGCGTCGGTTTTGTCTTGAGTTCACCGGCGGCCTTGAGGTAAGGGACCAGCGTCAAATGGACATACAGGCAGTTTTCCTTGCCGACGTCCAGGGAGAATTGCCGGATTGCCTCCAGGAAGGGAAGGCTCTCAATATCGCCAACGGTGCCGCCAATTTCGGTGATCACGACATCGACATCGTCAGCGGCCAGTTTTTGGATGACGCTCTTGATTTCGTTGGTGATATGCGGGATGACCTGAACGGTCTTGCCGAGGAATTCGCCCCGCCGCTCTTTCTCAATCACCGACAGGTAGATCTGACCGGTCGTATAATTCGCGTCTCGCGTCAGCGGGCCGTTGGTGAATCGTTCGTAATGCCCCAAATCCAAATCGGTCTCACTGCCGTCGTCCAGCACGTACACTTCGCCGTGCTGGTAGGGGCTCATCGTGCCCGGATCG
>JAUIHJ010000692.1 GCA_030432015.1 bacterium | reverse complement strand
GCGAATACCGGGGAGACCTGCGGTCGAACGTTACGACGAGGTCGGAGACCTGCGCCGAACAAGTCGGGGCCACCCACCTATCGAACAAGTCGGGAACAAGTCGGGGCCACCCACCTATGGCGTTCGCGCCCGGGATGCCGGCTGAAAAGTTGGGTGTCCCCTTTGGGACTACCATTTGAGATCCCCCTTTGAGATCTGATTTTGGGTTGGATGTCGCCCCCTGATGTCCTTTGGGACTTGAGTTCCCCCCCTGATTCTTGGGTTTACGACACGCGCAATCTCACGGCGACGTGGCATCGTCATCGAGCACTTACAGTTCAATCCGAAAAGTGCGGCAGAGGAATTCGTAGCCTCGTCGCGCCACGGTTTGGGGCTCGACCACGATCACGGCTCGGCCGGATGCGCGGAGCGGAAGGGCGGCGTCGTGAGGCTGTAAGTCCGCACGCACTTGGTAGGACGTCGCTGACAACGCAGGGGGCTCGCCTGCCGCCGGCCGTTCGGGGACAAGTCGCTTGGCGACAAGTTCCGGCGGCGGTTCATTCGTGTCCCACTGGGCGATCTCTGCAACGGTCCCGTTCAGGAATTGCCCCGGTAACTCGTCGACGTAGATCCGCACCGACTGCCCTGGCCGGACCTTTGCAATGGCAGACTCGTCAACAACCAACTGGGCGACAATGTGATCCGGATCACCCACCCAACAAACGCGCGTCCCCGTTGCCAGGGTCGCACCGCGGTTCCGCGTCTGCAGCGGTGTGCCGGACCACGCCTCAAGTTCGCCGGGCGGCGGGCTGGCGGCAATTGGCCGCGGCGGCAGAATGGTACCATCTCGCGGAGCGCGGAGCGTTAGCCGATCTTGCTCGGCCTGCCGGTCCTGCAACCGGTTCTCCAGGTCGGCGATCGCCTCGAGGACCACCGGCAATTGTCCTCCTGCGCCCAATACATCGCCAGGCAGATCCCGTGACTGCTGACGGGCGAGCGTCTTCGCATGTCGCTGCTGAACGGCCAATTCCGCAGCCAGTTGGGCGACTTCCTTTTCGAGTTCGATGTTCGTCAGCCGAGCGATCATCTGGCCTTGTTTGACGCGGTCACCTTCACGAACTCCTGCGACCAGGCGACCGGGCGCGGTGACGTAAATCGGGACCGGGTCCGCAGCTTCGAGCACCACCGGAGCGGCCACTCGACACGGCAGGGGAACTGCCAGCAGCGCGGCAGTACCCAGGCTCAGGCAAATCGCGACACTGGCCGCCCGCAGCCAACGGAGTTTGCGGCGACGAAATGGATCACGTAACGCGGAGGCGGCTTGCAGTATCGGCATCGCAATCATGCCACCGACGGTAATAATTGCCAGACCGGACGCGACCGCTTGCAGCCCGTATGGTTTCAGGGCTGCCTGCAGGAACCAAAGAATCGCGGCCACAATGACAACCCGGTAGCCCCAGGAGGCAAGCGTGTAGCCAACCAGCAGCCAGCGTTCGCCGCGCCCCGGCGGAACCGCGTTGGACTCCAGACCCGCGCACTGCGCCAGCAACCATTCTCGCACATACTGGCTACCGCGTTGGGCAAGATTCGGAATCTCCAACCAGTCCGCCAAGATGAAATAGCCGTCGTAGCGGAGCAGGGGATTGCCATTGAATGCAACGGTCCCAACCGAGCAGACAAACACGAGGTTCAGGCAGAACGCATTGAACGCGCCCGGTTCGCTGAACCACCACAACAGTAGGCAAACGGAGGCGATAACCAGTTCGACGTAGATGCCCGCGCCGCTGACCGCCATGCGTTTCCACTTGTTGGAGATCATCCAGGCATCGGACACATTGCAATACAGGCAGGGCGTGAAGACCAGTAACATCATGCCCAACTCACGGCACTGACCGCCGAAGTGCCGACAAGTGAGTGCATGGCCCAATTCGTGTAGCACCTTGACCGCCGCCAGCGCGCACGCCATCCAGAGGATGTTTTCGGGGCCAAAGAAGGCGCTGAAGTTCGGTAGGCGGTCCACCGCGGTACGCCATTCCAGCGCTAACAAGGTCGCCGCGACCACGACCAGTCCGGCCATCGCCGCGACGCACCAGGGCGAAAACATCCAGCGTACCAGCGGATAAATTCCATCGACCATTCTGGCTGGATTGATACCTCGAAAGCGAATCGCCAGCAGATGACCAAGGCCGCTCCAGAACTGCCGACGTTGGGATCGTTGGCGCCGGCTGATCAATTGCCGACCTTGATCGGCGGCTTCCGAGAAGACCAGGCCTTCGCGATGCAGCATTCCGAGGAACCAATTCAATTGTGGCAGGTCGATGCGGCGCGGCGCAAACCTGGCTTGGAATTGCTGTTGGATCTCCGACAGGCTTGTCTGGCCGTCCAATAACGAAAGTACGAAGTGTTCCTCGTCGCGAAGTTGATAATAACGCAGCGACAAGGGATCCTTGATCGACCAATAGCATTGGCGCCGGTAAGTGATCTCGCGGGATTCAAGCTCTGGCCTTCGCCGCAATGGCAATGGCTGATTCGCTGTGCTGGTTGTGACGCTCATGGCTGGGCTGCGTTCGGGGGCAATGCGTTCAACCCGTTATGGCACAATGGTCATGTCGGCAGGGAGTCCCGGTCGCAGCAGGCCATCTCGGTTGACCACTTCGGCCCAGACCTGCACCTTCCCGTTGATGGGATGTATTTCGGGGCTCACAAACACGATCATGCCATCGAAGACCTCCGTATGGTCGTCCTCGAAGCGAATCTCCAGCCGTACGCTGCGGCCCTTAATGTTCGCCGTCGCCAAGTCGGCGCTGAGCAATCCCTCAGCGCGAAGGCGATCCAATTGCACGATCCGCACCACCGGTTGCCCGGCTTCGACCCACTCGCCCGCCCGGTGATGCACTTCGGCGATCATGCCATCGAGCGGCGCAACGATCTGCCGTCGCCGGACATTCATCTGCGCCATCTGAAGCTCTTCTTCGCCCGCGACAACGGAAAATTTCGCCATCTCGACATCAAACTTGGCCTGGGCAACTTCCAATTCGGCTCTGTCCACATCCAATCGCAAACGGTCGAACTCAGTCTGCGAGACGCTATTGGGCAGCCGCTTTTCCGTGGCAGTCGCACGACGCAATTCGGCCACTGCGGTCTCGTGCCGTTTGCGCGCCAGGCGAACCTTGAGGTCGTTTTCCGCTTCGCGGCGACTGCGGGCCAGCCCGGTGCTGGCACGCGTTACATTCAAGCGGGCCAGGCTGTCGTCGACCCGGGCCAACCGATCACCGCGTTTCACGTGTTGTCCCGCAATTACACTGACACCCAGGAGCACGCCAGATTCGGCCGTCGGGACCGCGACATCCGCGATCAGTGTCAGAAAAACGTCATCCACCTGTAGCGGAGGATCCGCCGGCGACGCCGAGACCCAAGCTGCGAGGAACGTCATCAATAGCGTCGACATATTCGTGTACCTTTTCGTATGCAGGCCGAACTCTTGCCCACGATCAACGGACTCAGACGTCGATGCTCAAATTAGCATGTGCATCCTGAGTTCTTCCCAGAAACGGCGAAACCAAACATAGCCAATCGAACGCCGCCCGCAGTGGAAGTGCGCGACCACGCCAGCTCCGGGACGCGGCGAATTCAACTCGTCGGCATCCACGTCGACCAAAACGTGGACCGTCGGTTGGTGGTCTCCCGTAACGACGGTGGCTAGTCCTACGTCGGCCACGGTACCCTGCTGCGAGGTGGCGGGGTCGGTCAGCAGAACAAAACGCACCGCGATCGCCTCGTCACCCGATGTGCGTCTGGCCTGCAGCACATGACCGATCTCTTCGTCGGGTACGTCGAGTTCCAATTGCCAGGGACCATCCAGCCTGGCGATCGTCATCAGTCGCTGACCCTGGCGAACCGGCCGAGAAACGAGTGATTTGTTTGCCTCCCAGGACATGACGTGGCCTGCCACAGAGGCACGAACCGACAGGTCCTCGCGCTGGCGCTTCAGAATCGCCTGCTGGCGTTCCATCCCAGTCAACATCTGCTTCAGCCGCTCAATCTCGGCATTGTGAAGCCCGACCTGTTGCCGGTTACGTCCGTCCACGACGCGGGCGGCTTGAATCGCTTGCAGTTTGGCGCGGGTGGTGGACAGGTCGCCAAGCAGTCGCTCGGTCTCATAGTCCAATTCGGTGTTGCGGAGTTGTACCAAGATCTCTCCAGCTTCAACTTCGTCGCCGTGCCGCACGGACGTTGACTCGACCACGCCGTCAGAGGTCGCAAAGATGTCCTGTTGCTCGACGGGCTGCAGGCGTCCGCGGGCGGTAATGGTGAATTCGACCTGCACGAAACAGAACGCCGCGACGAATCCGCCGCCCAGCAACAGTGCCGCCACGATGGCGAGTGAAAAATGCGTCAGCGACTGAAAACCAAACAGCCGCCCTGCGCGGCGAATCCCGCGCGACAGGCCCAGCAGGGGCAAGCTATGCACTTCTAACGCGTTGGCCAGCGCCGTCGCGGCTTGGCGACGGCAAATTTCCAGGCGGTCCCTGGCGACGACATCAAACTTATCCGAGCTGAACTTTTCGACAACCAGAAC
>JAUIHJ010000691.1 GCA_030432015.1 bacterium | reverse complement strand
GCGACTGGCTGGGAGGAAGGCGGCCGGATCCGGGTCTACTTGCACCCGGGAGCCGCGGCGGTTACCGATCAATGGCCCGCCGTGACGGTCGGCAAAGTGAAATCGCCGGAAGATGCCGTCTTTGTTGATCTGGACGACGACGGGGCAATCGACGTTGTGAGCTGCTGTGAAGGGCGCACCAAGACCGTCTTCGTGCACTGGGCACCCAGCCACCAGGAATATCTGCAACCGGCTGCCTGGCAAACCACCCCCCTGCCCTGCACCGCCGAACAGCAGGCTTGGATGTTCGCGCTGCCGATGCAGATTGACGGCCGGCACGGTGTTGACCTGGTCGTAGGCTCCAAAGGGAGCAATGCCACCGTGGGCTGGCTGGAATCGCCGGAGGATCCGCGCGAGGTAACGGGGTGGAGATTTCATCCGTTATACCGGGCGGGTTGGATCATGTCGTTGCAGGCCCATGACATGGACGGAGACGGTGACCTGGACGTCGTGGCGACCGACCGGAAAGGGGCGACCCGAGGCCTGCTGTGGTTAGAGAATCCAGGGCCGCGTGCTGCGACGTTGCGACGTGTTGACGGTTGGCCAAAACATCGTCTGGGTGGAGACGATCGAGAAGTGATGTTCCTGGCCGTCGGTCCGCTGGCGAAGGCGGACCCATTGAGGGCAGGACCAGCGAACGCAAGGCCAACGAAAGCAGGCGTCGGCGATATCGTGGCCGCCGTGCGGGGAGGCGGCCTGGCGTGGTTCCGACAACCTCGGCCAGATGCGGCATGGTCGCTCACCGAGATCGCGATGCCGTCGGGCTGCGGTACCGGCAAAGGCGTCGCGCTGGGTGATATCGACTTGGACGGTCAAGTCGATCTTGTCTTTAGCTGCGAGCATGCCGAGCCGCCCTTGTCAGGCGTACGGTGGCTGTCGCTGCAACAATCCCCGCCGTCGGATCCGTCCCCCGCTGCCAATCACGCGTGGCAAGATCATGAGATTAGCGGGTCGCGTGGAATTAAGTTTGATCGGTTGGAGTTGATCGACCTGGACCGCGACGGCGACCTGGATGTGCTGACGTGCGAGGAGCGTCACAATCTGGGCGTGTTCTGGTACGAAAATCCAGTTCGCCGCCGCCGCTGACTCAGCCTTTTCCGTGCCGGTTCCGCGCCGACGATCGATCCTGCCGCACCGCCGCGCGGGTCGCCCGACGTACCGTTAGCCACGCAAAATCTGAACGTTGCACTGCGGCAAGAGCGCTTTCAGGGCGGACAATGACGCCTCGTTCCCTTTGAACTGCCCGCCTGACATGATCACTTCCCGAAGTGTACTTATCGTTTGCAGCCCCGTCAGGTCGCGGCCGGTGACGCCCGATTCCGTCAGGTCAAGTTTTTCGAGCTTGGCGAGGCCGCGCAGGTTCTGCAGTCCCTGGTCGGAGACGCCCCGACAGCCTGCCAGGGAGAGTAAACGCAGGTTCGGCATTGCCAGTTGGGGCAAACCGTTGTTCGTGATCTGGGCACCTGCGAGCGTCAATTCGTCCAGTTCCGCCAGGGCACTGAGAACCGCTAACCCATCATCGCGAAGGTCTTCCGCGTTCAGCACCAAACGCTTCAGACGGGAGCAGCCGTCAAACCGTGCGAGGCCCTCGGCCCCGAGAGGCGTACGAGTCGAAATGAAGGTTTCGAGCTGCGCCAGCGGAGCGAGTGAAGGCAGTGCCTCGATCGCAGCTTGCGGGCAGTGCAGCTCGATCACGCGCAACGAAGCCAGTTTGGTGATCGCCGCCAGCCCCTCACTTGTCGCGACACGGCTATGCATTGTCAGCGACGTGATCGGTGTCGCAGCGAGTGATTCGAGGCCCGTGCCAACGACCTTGGTCTGGCCGAGCAGCAATTGGTCGAGCGTGGTGGACGCTGCCAGGTGGGCCAAGCCGGCATCGGTTATGGGGACGTTAATCAGCGACACGGTACGCAGCCTCCGATGGGCGCCAATCACCGCCATTCCCTGGTCGGTTATCGCCTGGCATTCCTGCAGGGAGAGACGCGTCAGGTGTTCAAAGTCGGCAAGTTGGGCGAGTTCCGCATCGGATATGTCCGAACCGAAAATGGAAATGGCAACAACGTGACCATCGGCATCTTTCTCAGAATCGGCCAGCGACATCAGCATCCGCGGACGATCAGAGATCTGCCCGCCTGGGGGCGTCGCAGGCGATCCAGGGAGGCACCCGCACGTCACGACGAGCGCGACGCACAGGCCTGTCCGAGCGGATGGCGGCGTCAAACGGTTGGAATCCTGCGTCACCATGGCGGTGTGAGCCGAGGGATGTGATCGGCGAAGTCTGAGTGTGGTTGGGTGTGGCTGGAATTCCAGGTGCTGCGTCGCCTTGTGGTCGTGTCGAACTGGCGCATCGCGTCGTTTCAGCCGCCGCTTGTGCCCAGGTTGAAATCCGCGACATTGTCGCCGGCCTTGACCTCGAAGCTGAGATTATGATCCGGCAGGGAGACTGCATCTGCTGGAACAAGAACATCGGCATCCTCGCCCACCTTGTCTTCGCCGATCAGGGCGACGGTGACAATGTGGTTCCCCAGGATCGCTCCGGCGTCGCCAGTTGCCGTGACTTCCAGCGTGTAGTTACCCGAGGTGTCCGTTCTGCCGTTGGAGGCCGGGGCGTCGATGCCCGTTGTCGATGGCGTAAACGTAACCGACGCGTTTGCCAACGGCTCGCCATTGAGCGTGATCTTCCCGTGAACCGGGGCGGTACCGGCTCCGCGACCGCAGCCGACGGCCAACGCCACGACCCATGCCAGGAGAATGAAACGACGCATAAGTTAGCCCTTGTGTCGAGTTGGTGCGGAGGAACTCGCAGCGTTGACGCGCCCGCGAGCATCGCGAACTTGGTGGAGGTTATTCGGGCAGTTGAATGGGTTCCCCACCTTGGATTGAGGCCATCGCCGGCAGGACTCCCATGCTGTTGACCGATGTGGAGTCACGGCCGATGCCAATATCAACCGTTTCGGGGATGCCACGAACGGAGCCATCTGCCAGGGCAAACTGCAACGCACCTGGGTGAAAGCTGCCCCAACCCCGCTTGCACGCATTACTGCCGCCCCGCCCACCGATAGAAACGCAGCGAGTATAGTCGCCAAGCAGGACGCGCGGCTGGCCAACGGAGATGGAAGACTGGTTATATGACGTGTAGGTGTAGGCCCAGAACGAGCGGCGTCGATTGTTGGTAAGCGTGTGGGCTTCGCCGATCAGGAGCGTGTTCGACGTGCCGTCGATGATGCTGGAGAAACTTTCCGAGGAAAACGTGCCGCTTCCGCTGCGATTTAGATGCCTGCCACCAACGTGATGCAACACGCCGCGGTTGGAAGTACAAAACGAATTGGACTGGTTTGCATCCAGCCAGCAATCACCGGTGCTGGCGCCGCTGACGGCCCGATACGAACCCGGGGCATAGTCCATGCCGTTGCCTGGTCCGCTCTCAGGGCGGGTCGCGGTCTGGGTGTTGATGTCCGAGGGGCAGATGTAGGACGGAATCTTCGTCATGCAAACAGCGGCATTGACGCCTCCGGTCGCCCCGCTGCGACCTGGATTGGCATCATTCCAGAGGTTGAAATCATATTGGTCGTGCAACGGCTGCTGTTCGAGAAACGGCAGAATGAACAGTGCCCAGGTGCCGGCACTTGGCGTCCCGCAGCAGTTGCCGGGCGTTACTCCGCCCGGCGGAAAGACCTTGTATGTATCGTGGTAATTATGGCAAGACAGGGCGATCTGCTTCAGGTTGTTACTGCACTGCATCCGCCGCGCAGCCTCGCGGGCCGCCTGAACCGCTGGTAACAGGAGCGCGACCAGGATTCCGATGATGGCGATCACCACCAGCAATTCCACCAGCGTAAACGCGCGCGACGTGTTGACCGAGCACCGTCTTAGATTTCTCATTGCAGGATCTCCTCGAATAAGAAAAGAACGAATTCGAATGCCAGGATCGAGTGAATGAATCCGGCCGGCGCAGAACACGCCGGCAATGAAACTGGTCCGTGCAACCTATCGCTTAACAAAGGCAGATGCAAGCTTGTTTTTCCCGCTGGAGAACCGCCGCGACACGTTCTGGCCCGATTTGCAACTGCTTCTACCGTCGATTGCGGAATACGGATCACGGTCTAGCGTGCGCTGTCGCACGTGGCATGCACGGCCTGGCGGATCAGCGCGAGGCATTCACGCATCCGGTCCAAGTGCGTGCGAAACGAAAGCACGCAGATCCGAATCACGAAATCGCCGTTCAGAACGGTTGGCGTTAGATAGACCCGGCGTGGGGCGTTGATCCTGGCAAGCAGTTGGCGATTCAGTTCGTTGGTGGCCTGCTGATCGAGGTCCGATCGCCGCAGTCGAAAGGCGACGATCGACAGCTGAGGTTCGGCGACAATCTCCAACGTGTCGTCGATGGTCGCATTCATCGCCCGGAGTTGCTCGACCGCATCGCGGGCCAAATCCAGCTTTTCATCGAGTGCCTCGCGAAAAGGGGCGGCGCCGTGCAATTGCAGTGGCAGCCATACGCGCAGCCCGCGGAAGTCGCGGGAAAGTTC